>NZ_JBHXTO010000078.1:0-44681 GCF_042677425.1 Streptomyces sp. NPDC127119
CATCGGCGGCGTCCGCTTCCCCGCCATCGGCGAACTCCCCTACCTCCTCACCCTCGCCGGCCACGGCTTCTACTGGTTCCGCCTCCGCAAGGACGTCACTCCGCTCACCAGTCGCCGATTGACGGTGTGCTCCTGAAAGGACGGGTCGACATGTGCAAGGTCGTAGCACCCCGCCCCAGCGGCCACAGTCCGGCCCACCTGCTGACATCGCTCGCCGACCTGCTTCAGGCATGGCTGCCCGAACAACGGTGGTTCGCGGGCAAGGGCCGACGGGTCACGGACCTCTCCCTGCTCTCGGTGACCGAGCTCCATCCGGCCTGCCTGCACCTCCTGGTGAGCACCGGGGACGGCTCCTCCCCGTCCCGGCCCGGGGACTGCTACCAGCTCCTCCTCGGTGTCGGCGAGGTCCTGCCTCCCCGGCTCGCCCACGCCCGGATCGGGCGGGCGAGCCAGGGACCGCTGGCCGGGCTGACGGTGTACGACGCCCTGCAGGAACCGCGGTCGGCGGACCTGCTCCTGGAGCGGCTGCGCACACCGGGAACGGCGGGCCCGCTGCGGTTCGAGCGGGACGCGAAAGTGACCGTCCCCGCCGGTCTGACACCGCGGCTGCTCGACGTGGAGCAGTCCAACACCAGCCTGGTGTACGGGAACGCGTACATCCTCAAGATCTTCCGGCGGGTCCGGCCCGGCATCAACCCGGACCTGGAGGTGCCCTGGGCCCTGGCCCGCCAGGGGTGCACCCGGGTACCGGCCCCCGTGGCGTGGTTCCGTACCTCGGAGCCGCAGCCCGCGACGCTCGGTGTGCTCCAGCCGTTCCTGCCGGATGCCGTCGACGGCTGGACCCTGGCGCTCGAATCGCTCACCGCGGGACGGGACTTCCGGGAGGAGGCGTACGAACTGGGGCGCGCGACCGCCGAGGTGCATCTCGCACTGGCTGCCGCGTTCGCCCTCGGCGCGCCCACCGCGGACGGGAACAGACGGCTCGCGGCCGCGATGATCGAACGCCTCGACACGACGAGCCGGTCGGTGCCGGAGCTGCTGCCCCATGTGGACGGGCTGCGGGGCGCCTTCGACGAGCTGGCCGCCCTCGACTCGGGCCGCCCGGTGCAGCGGATCCACGGCGATCTGCATCTCGGTCAGGTGCTGTGGGCCGGGGAGCGCTGGTCCGTCATCGACTTCGAGGGCGAACCGGCCCGCCCCATCGCCGAACGCCGGCAGCCGCAGTCCCCCGTACGCGATGTCGCGGGCATGCTGCGGTCCTTCGACTACGCCGCCCGCAGCCGCCACCCGTGGCGTCCCGAGTGGGCCCGGCGCTGCCGTGACGCCTACTGCGCGGGATACGCCGTACAGGCGCGGTGGGACCCGCGTGCGCAGGGCGCGTTGCTGCGGGCGCACGAGACCGACCGGGCCGTGTACGAGGCCCTGTACGAGGCACGGCACCGGCCCGACTGGCTGCCCGTGCCGATGGCGGCGATCGCCCGGCTCGCCGAGCACGCCCCGGCACCGCCCGGCGGTCCGCCCACGCCGGTCCCTTCCTTCCACTCCTTCCACAGCGCTCAAGGAGGCTGAAAACCGTGGCAGCCCGCGATATCTCCGTACCCCTGACCCCGCCGCCGTCCGAGGACGTCCGGTCCGTCGAGGCCGGTCCCTCCGCACCGGGGCCGGGGGGACCCGGCGGGCGACCGCCGGTGTCCTCGATGGAGGTGACGAACCGGGAGCGGCTGCTGTCGGGCACCCATCACGATCCGCACGCGCTGCTCGGGGCGCATCCGGTGGCGGAGGGCGTCATCGTCCGTGCGCTGCGGCCGTTCGCCGAGTCCGTGGCGGTGGCGCTGCCGGACGGGCTGCGGATGCTGCTGGACAGCGAGGGCGACGGTCTCTTCTCCGGGGTGCTGCCGCTCGACGCGGTTCCCGAGTACACGCTGGTGGTCAGATACGCGGGCGGTGTCGAGCTGGAGGTGGACGATCCGTACCGCTTCCTGCCCGCGCTCGGCGAGCTGGATCTGCATCTCGTCCGCGAGGGCCGGCACGAGCAGCTGTGGCGGGCGCTCGGGGCCGAGCCGATGGAGCACCAGGGCGTGGCGGGCACCCGTTTCACGGTGTGGGCGCCGAACGCGCAAGGGGTGCGGGTCGCCGGGGACTTCACGTTCTGGGACGGCACGCAGTTCCCGATGCGTTCGCTGGGCGCGGCCGGGGTGTGGGAGCTGTTCCTGCCCGGTGTCGGCGAGGGCGCGCGGTACAAGTTCGAGATCACGTCCCGGCACGGCGACCGGTTCCTCAAGGCGGACCCGATGGCCCGCCGCGCCGAGGTGCCGCCCGACACGGCGTCCGTCGTCACCGCCTCGCACTACGAGTGGAACGACGCGCAGTGGCTGGCCCACCGCGGGGACACTCCGGTGCACGAGGCGCCGTTCTCCGTGTACGAGGTCCATCTCGCCTCCTGGCGACCGGGCCTGACCTACCGTCAGCTCGCGGACGAGCTGCCCGCGTACGTCAACGACCTCGGCTTCACCCACGTCGAGCTGATGCCGGTCGCCGAGCACCCCTTCGGCGGCTCCTGGGGCTACCAGGTCACCGGCTTCTACGCCCCCACCGCCCGGCTCGGCACCCCCGACGACTTCAAGTACCTCGTCGACGCGCTGCACCGGGCCGGCATCGGCATGATCATGGACTGGGTGCCCGCGCACTTCCCGAAGGACGACTGGGCGCTGGGCCGCTTCGACGGGGAGCCGCTGTACGAGCCCGGGGACGACCGGCGGGCCGAGCACCCCGACTGGGGCACGTACGAGTTCGACTACAGCCGCGTGGAGGTGCGCAACTTCCTCGTCGCCAACGCCGTGTACTGGTGCGAGGAGTTCCACATCGACGGACTGCGCGTCGACGCGGTCGCCTCCATGCTCTACCTCGACTACTCCCGGGACTCCGGTCAGTGGACGCCGAACGTCTTCGGCGGCCGGGAGGACCTCGACGCGATGGCGTTCCTCCAGGAGATGAACGCGACGCTGTACCGGCGGGTACCGGGGATCGTGACCATCGCGGAGGAGTCGACCGCCTGGGACGGCGTCACCCGGCCCACCACCGACGGCGGTCTCGGCTTCGGGCTGAAGTGGAACATGGGCTGGATGCACGACTCGCTGGAGTACATCAAGCACGAGCCCGTGCACCGCAAGTACCACCATGACGAGATGACGTTCTCGATGGTGTACGCGTACAGCGAGAACTACGTCCTGCCGATCTCCCACGACGAGGTCGTCCACGGCAAGCGGTCGCTGGTCTCCAAGATGCCCGGCGACTGGTGGCAGCAGCGGGCCACCCACCGCGCCTACCTGGGCTTCATGTGGGCCCACCCCGGCAAGCAACTCCTCTTCATGGGCCAGGAGTTCGCCCAGGGCGCCGAGTGGTCGGAAGCGCACGGGCCCGACTGGGGGCTGCTGGATCCGTCGTACGGGGCCGAGGCGGACCACCGGGGTGTACGCGACCTCGTCCGCGAGCTGAACCGTCAGTACCGGGCTTCCGGCGCGCTCTGGGAGCGGGACACCGATCCCGCCGGGTTCGCGTGGGTGGCCGGGGGCGCGGCGGAGGACAACGTCTTCGCGTTCCTGCGCTTCGGGGCGGACGGGGTGCCACTGCTCGCGGTGTCCAACTTCTCACCGGTCGTACGCCACGGGTACCGGCTCGGGGTGCCGGACGACGTGCCTGCCTGGCGGGAGGTGCTGAACACGGACGCGCTGTGCTTCGGCGGGGGTGGGGTCGCGAACGGCGATCCCGTGCAGCCGGACGAGCAGGCCTGGGACGGCCTCGCGGCCAGCATCCGCGTGACGCTGCCGCCCCTCGCGACGGTGTGGCTGCGCCCGGCGTAGGACCGGATTCCCTCGCCCCGCCGCCCCTACCCTTCCCGTCAACGACTCAGGGGCGCTGCCCCCGAACCCCCGGTCCTCAAACGCCGGACGGGCTGAAAGCAGGGGCGCGGGGAACTGCGCGACCAGCCCCCACCGGGGTCGCGGAGTCCGTTCGTTGCTACGGTCGCCGCTTCCGGCAATGATCCCGCGCAGATTGGACTCCCGTGGCCGACAACGCCTCCCCCTGGCCCCACTCCCCCGTCAAGGTCGGCCTCGTCGGCGCCGGCCCGTGGGCCCGCGGAGTGCACGCGCCCGTGCTCGCCGCCGGACCCGAGACCGAGCTGACGGCGGTGTGGGCGCGGCGCCCCGAGGCCGCGCAGGAGACGGCCGAGCCGTACGGAGCCGTCGCCGTGGCGCGTTTCGAGGAGCTGCTCGACCGGTGCGAGGCAGTGGCCTTCGCGGTGCCGCCGGACGTCCAGGCGGACCTCGCCGGGCGTGCGGCGAAGGCGGGCAAGGCCCTGCTGTTGGAGAAGCCGATCGGCCTCGACGTGCCGTCCGCGCGGCGGCTCGTCGACGCGATCGACGAGGCCGGGGTCGTCTCGCAGGTGGTCCTGACCAACCGCTATCACCCCGTCGCGCAGGAGTTCCTGCGGGCCGCGCGGGACATCGAGGTGTCGGGCGCCCGCTCGGCCGGGCTGAGCGGCGCCTTCCTCGGCGGCGACTTCGCGACTCCCTGGCGTCTTGAGCACGGCGCGCTGCTGGACATCGGGCCCCACGTCCTGGACCTCCTGGACGCCGCCGTCGGTCCCGTCGTGCGGGTCCGCGGCACCGGGGACCCCCGCCGGTGGATCGAGCTGACCTGCGAGCACGAGAGCGGTGCGGTCAGTCAGGCCTCGCTGTCCGGGTCGGTCGACGTGGAGCCCGGCATCATGCGGGTCGAGCTCTTCGGCCCCCGTCCCGGGCTCGTGTACGACAGTGCGGACCTCGATCACGACGAGTGCTGGCCCGTACTGCGCCAGGCCTTCGCCACTGCGGTACGGACCGGGGTGTCCGGCGAGCTCGACGCCCGCCGCGGCCTCTACCTCCAGGAACTCATCGCGCAGGCCGCGGAGGGCGTTCAGGGCTGAGCCCCAGCCCTCAGCCCTTCATCCGCTCGTCCAGTTCCTCCGCGTCGGCGACGAACCACGTCTGCCGTCCGCGGTTGCACTCCCGTACGAAGTCGCGCAGCGCGGAACTGTCGGCCGTATGGCGGGAGATGTCTCCGAGGACCACGAGCCCGAGGCGGTAGTTCGCGAACTTCTGGACGATGTCCCCGGCGACGCGCGTGCTGAGTTCGAAGAACGCTTCGTCCAGGCGCCCGGCGGGGACGACGGCCCACCGCGCGCCCTGGTAGGAGGCCTCGCCGATGATGTCCAGGGCGTCCCGTTCGCTGCCGATGGGCTCACCTTCGGCGGCGTACAGGAAGACGGGCACGTCATGGATCGTCCGCAAGGTGTTCATGAACGGCGAGGCTAGTTCGCCGCGCGCGCGGAAGCGACGTAATTCGTGGGCGGTGGCTCAGGTGCTCGCGCTGTAGCGGCGCAGCGCGGGCATCGTCGCCGCCAGCACCAGCATGGAGACGACGACCAGCAGGCCGCCGCCCGCGACCGCCGTCCGGGCGCCCAGCGCCGATCCGGCCGTGCCGTGCAGCACGTCGGCCAGTCGCGGGCCGCCCGCGACGACGACCGTGAAGACGCCCTGCATGCGGCCCCGGAGTTCGTCGGTGACGGCGGAGAGGAGGATGGCGCCGCGGAAGACCATGGAGACCATGTCGGCGACTCCGGCGGCGGCGAGGAACGCCACGGCCACCCAGAGGTTGGCGCTGAGCCCGAACCCGGTGACGGCCACGCCCCAGGCGACCACCGCGACGATGACCATGAGGCCGTGCCGGCGCGCCCGCGAGAAGGTGCCCGACATGAGTCCGCCGAGCACCGCGCCGATGGGGATCGCCGCGAAGAGCAGTCCGAGGGCCAGGCCCTCGCCGTACGGCGCGTACGTCTGCGAGGCGAGCTGAGGGAAGAGCGCGCGGGGCATGCCGAAGACCATCGCGATGATGTCGGCGAGGAAGGACAGCAGCAGCACCTGGTTGAGCGAGATGTAGCGGAAGCCCTCCGCGATGCCCTTCAGGCCCGCTCGGCCGGCCGCCGCGGTGGCGGTGGCCAGGGGCGGCAGCGCGGGCAGCCGGTAGACGGCCCATACGGTGGCGCACAGGGCCACGGCGTCGATCAGATAGAGCTCGGCGAGGCCCACGACGGGTATGAGCGCTCCGGCGAGCAGCGGTCCCGCGACCAGGCCGGTCTGCATGACGGTCGAGCCGAGCGCGTTGGCCGCGGCCAGTTCCTCCTTCGGTACGAGCCGGGCGATGGAGGCCTGGCGGGCCGGGGAGTTGAGGCCGAAGAACGCCTGCTGGACGGCGAGCAGCACCATCAGGACGGCCACCGAGCCGAGTCCGGTGACGGCCTGGATCCAGAAGAGCAGGGAGGTGACGGCTATGCCGGTGTTGGTGACGAGGAGGAGCTTGCGCCGGTCCACGGTGTCCGCGATCGCGCCGCCCCAGAGCGCGAAGACGACGAGGGGGAGCAGTCCCGCGAAGCTCGCGTAGCCGACCCAGGCCGAGGACCCGGTGATGTCGTAGATCTGCTTGGGTACGGCGACGGCGGTGAGCTGGCTGCCCACGGCGGTGACGATGGTCGAGGACCACAGGCGGCGGTAGGCGGGGCGGCGCAGCGGCCGGGTGTCCATGGCCCAGCGGCGCCACCCGCTGCGCGGCCCGTTCCCCGGGTCCGCCGGGCGCGACGGCCCTTCGGTCGCGGTCCGCGGTTCCGCGCTGTCGTCCGCACTGCTCCTGCTGGTGTCCACACCCGTCCTGACGGCTCTGCCCGCTCTGATTGTCAGATACATCTTTTGATCAGAGGTTCACTATCGCCGATGCGGAGCGATCTTCGCGCGGCGGGTCGGTCCGTGGACAGGCCGACGGGTCGCCGGGTTTCCGGCCAGGGGCCGGGCGGTCAACGGATCAGGAGGGCCGCCGCCTGCTCGCGGGCGTGCTCCAGGGCGCCGGGGAAGATACGCAGGCCGAAGGCGACGAGCGCGCCCTCGTGGAGCAGCATCAGGCTCCGGCCCAGGGAGTCGGCCGCGTCGGGTGCGAGCGGGCGTACGAGGTCGGTGAACAGGGTGAGCATCCACTGCTTCTGGCCGGTGATGATCGCGTACGCCGGGTGGGACGGGTCGTCGATCTCCGCATGGGCGTTGACCATGCTGCAGCCCCGGGGGCTGTTCGCGTCCATCCACTCGCGCGACACGTCGAAGACGGTCAGGACGCCGTCCCGGGGCGATGCGCAGACGTCGAGGCGGGCGGCGAGATACGCGCGCCAGCGCTCGTCGCGGTCGGCGAGGTACTCGACGACGAGCTGCTCCTTCGAGCCGAACCGGTCGTACAGCGTCTTCTTCGTGACACCGGCCTCGGCGGCGATCAGATCGACGCCGACGGCGTGGATCCCCCGCTCGTAGAACAGTCGCCCGGCCGCGGTCAGGGCGCGACGGGCGGCAGGGGTCAGCGGTACTCGGCGGGGCGCGTCCGTGCTGCTCATCCACCCATCGTAGACCGATCTGTATACTCGACCGACGTAGGTATACAGATCTGTCTACTCCTGGAGGTGTGCGCTGCCGTGAACATCCTTCTGTCGATCGCGTTCGTGGGGGCCTGGAGCTCCGGGTTCATCGGGGCCAAACTCGGGTCGGGCAGCGCCTCGACGGTCACGCTCCTCATGTGGCGCTTCCTGCCGCTGGCCCTCGTCCTCGGTGCCGTCGCCCTGACCACCGCCCGGTCCTCCTGGCGCGGCCTCGCACCCCGTGACCTGTTCCGGCAGGCCGGCGTCGGACTGCTCTCGCAGAGCGGCTATCTGCTGACCGTCTACTACGCGATAGAGCTGGGCGTCTCCAGCGGGACGACCGCCCTCATCGACGGTACGCAGCCGCTGGTGGCCGGAGCGCTGGCCGGGCCGCTGCTGGGCGTGGCCGTCTCGCGTACGCAGTGGCTCGGTCTCGGGCTGGGCGTGGCCGGGGTCGCCGTCGTCACCACGGCCGACGCGGGCGCCACGACGGGCGTCGCGTGGTGGGCGTACCTCGTGCCGTTCCTCGGCATGCTCAGTCTGGTCGCGGCGACGTTCCTGGACCGGAGGTCCCGCGCGGACGTCGGGCCGATGGTGTCGATGACGGTCCACGCCGTCACCAGTGCCGTCGTGTTCACGGTGCTCGCCGCCGTCGGCGGGGGCCTGACGCCCCCGGCGGACGGTTCCTTCTGGACCGCGGTGGTGTGGCTGGTGACGCTCTCCACGTTCGGCGGGTACGGGCTGTACTGGCTGATCCTCAGGCGCTCCGGGGTGACCGAGGTCAACACGCTCATGTTCCTGATGGCCCCCGTCACGGCCGTGTGGGGCGCGCTGATGTTCGGCGAACCCTTCGGGGCGCAGACGGCGGCGGGACTCGGACTCGGTCTGCTGGCCGTCGCCGTCGTGCACCGGGGCGACCGGGGTGGCCGGAGCGATCGGGGTGACCTGCGCGCGAGGGGCGCCCGGCGGCGGTTCGCGGCGGCCGGTCCCCTCACACCCCGGCGATCAGCGTGGCACCGAGCACGATCATCGTCGCGGCGATCAGAGCGTCCAGTACCCGCCATGCCGACGGGCGGGCCAGGAGAGGGCTGAGCAGCCGGGCGCCGAAGCCCAGGGCCGCGAACCAGACCAGGCTGGCGACCACCGCGCCGAGGCCGAAGGTCCAGCGCCAGGGCCCGCGGTCGGCCGCGATGGAGCCGAGCAGGAACACGGTGTCCAGGTAGACGTGCGGGTTCAGCCAGGTCATCGCCAGGCAGGTGAGCACGGCCCGGCGGCGCGAGCCCCCCGCTCCTGCCACGCCGGCCGCCCCGGACACTCCCGCCGATCCCGTCTCCAGGGTCAGCGCGGACGGTTTCAGGACCCGGCGTGCGGCGAGGCAGCCGTATCCGATCAGGAAGAGGCCGCCGATCAGCCCGACCGCGGTGAGCACCGAGGGCCAGGCCACCACCACCGCGCCGACACCGCCGACGCCCAGCGTGATGAGGGCCGCGTCGGAGAGAGCGCAGATGGCCACCACGGCGAGTACCGCGTCCCGGCGGACGCCCTGGCGCAGGACGAAGGCGTTCTGGGCGCCGATGGCGACGATCAGGGAGAGGCCGGTGCCGAACCCGGCGGCCGTGGCGGTCAGAGCGCTGTTCACACCCTCCACGCTAGGAAGCCGACCATGGAGAAGTACAGCTAAAGATTCTTACGTATCCTTAGCGTTCGTGATGACAGACCTCCCCCTGGACCAGGTACGGACCCTGCTGACGGTGGTGGACGAGGGGACCTTCGACGCCGCGGCGGCCGTGCTCCATGTGACGCCGTCCGCGGTGAGCCAGCGGGTCAAGGCCCTCGAACAGCGCACGGGGCGTGTGCTGCTGATGCGTACGAAGCCGGTTCGGCCGACCGAGTCCGGTGAGGCCGTCGTGCGCTTCGCGCGGCAACTGGCCCGGCTGGAGCGCGACACGCGGGCCGAACTGGGCATGTCCGGCACCGAGGAGCCGGCCCGGCTGTCGATCGCGGTGAACGCCGACTCGCTGGCGACCTGGTTCCTGCCCGCCCTCTCGCGCGTGTCCGGGGATCTGCCCGTCTGCTACGAGCTGCGCCGCGAGGACCAGGACCACACGGCCGCGCTGCTGCGCGAGGGCCTGGTGATGGCGGCCGTCACCTCGTCCCCGGACGCGGTGACGGGCTGTTCGGTCCGCGGCCTCGGCCGTATGCGGTACGTCCCGGTGGCGGGCCCCGCCTTCGCCGCGCGGTGGTTCGAGGACCGGCCGGGCACCACGCTGCGGGACGCGTTCGCCGTCGCGCCCGTGGTGACCTTCGACCGGCGGGACGACATCCAGGACGCCTTCGTCCGCACGCTCGTACGCGGCGCCCACGGTCCCCGGAGTGCGAGCGCGGTGCGGCATCTCGTGCCGACCTCCGAGGGCTTCGTCGAGGCCGTCGCCGCCGGGATGGGCTGGGGCATGGTCCCCGAGGTGCAGGCGGCGCCGCTGCTCGGCGCGGCGCGGCTCGTCCGGCTCGCGCCGGACCGGCAGATCGACGTTCCCCTGTTCTGGCAGCAGTGGAAGCTCGACTTCCCGGCCTTGGCCGCCGTCGCCGAGGCCGTCTCCGCGGAAGCCGCCGAGGCCCTGGACGGCGGCCCGACCGCTTGAACGAACGCGAGCCGGGACCGGTCGCACGGCTCAGGCGGCCGGACCGGACCCCGCTTCCCGCTCCAGGTAACTGATCACCTGCGCGGCGAGGCTGTCCTGCGCGGCGTCGGCGCGGGCGCCCACTCCCACGGACGGCTCCTGCGGGCCGATGCCGCCCGACCACAGGTACCGCTCCGTCCACTCGTCGTCGACCTTCAACTGCACCTGGATGTCGACCAGTGACAGGCAGCTCTCCGGCGCGGCGGCGTACAGGACGGAGGTGACCCGGCGCAGCGGGTAGACGTCGAAGCCCTCGATGAACTGGGAGTTGCGCCAGTCGAGGAACGCGCTCTCGCCGTCGGCCCCGACGCGGACGTCGAGTTGACCGTCCTCCAGATGGATGCCGAAGTGCACGGTCGTACGGTTCTCGACGGTCACCCGGAACCGGAAGTAGACCTGGCCCTCGGCCGCGTCGTCCCGTCCCCGCGGCGGCTCGGCCTTCTCCAGACCGTGGACGCGAACGCGCAGGCCGGCATGCCCGTCGTCGTACTCCTGCCAGTCCCCGACCACATTCGGCTCGTACACGTTCCACCTCTCGACCCCAGAGGGCTGCTTCCTATCTGGGCGGGCGACGGGGTGTCAAATGAGCAGAATGGGCGGTGGCCAGGGATTTCGCCCCACTTGATCACTGATCAAGCCGTGCGCAGCCAGAACCCTCGCCCCAGGTGTCCCGGGCGCCCTTCCGACGTGCTGCACATCACGTCCCGCACCCTGCGCCGTCCGGTCCCTCCCGGCCCCGGGTGGGGGACGGCCGGGCCCCTCCCACCTGCTGACAAATCGGACTGTCGTGTTGACGAAGGGGCCGTCCAGGTGCGGAGATGCTCCTGCGACATGACGGCCGACCGTGAGGCAGGGCGAGCGAGCGATGGCATTGCAGATCAGCGCCACCAACCCGGAGCATCCCGCGCTCCTGCTCGACCTGCCGTGGGACATCCCTCTGGAGGAGTGGCCCGAGCATCACCTGGTGCCGCTGCCGCGGGGCATCTCGCGGCACGTGGTGCGGTACGCGCGCGCCGGCACGGAGGTCGTGGCGGTGAAGGAGCTGGCCGAACGGCCCGCGCTGCGCGAGTACGAGCTGCTGCGCGGCCTCGACCGGCTCAACATCCCCTCGGTGGACCCCCTGGCCGTGGTCACCGGCCGGAGCGACAAGGCCGGCGATCCGCTGGAGTCCGTCCTCATCACCCGGCACCTGGGCGGCTCGATGCCCTACCGGTCGATGTTCGAGACGACCATGCGGCCCGCCACCATGCACCGCCTCATGGACGCGCTGGCCGTCCTGCTGGTCCGGCTGCATCTCGCGGGGTTCGCCTGGGGCGACTGCTCGCTGTCCAACACGCTGTTCCGGCGGGACGCGGGAGCGTACGCCGCGTATCTCGTCGACGCCGAGACGGGCGAGGTGCATCCGCAACTGAGCCCGGGGCAGCGGGAGTACGACCTCGATCTGGCACGTGTCAACATCAGCGGGGAACTGCTGGACCTGGAGGCCTCGGGGGCGCTGCACCCGTCGGTGGACCCGATCGAGTTCGGCATGGAGATCTGCAAGCGCTACGACGGGCTGTGGCAGGAGCTGACCCGCACGTCCGTGTACCCGGCGGGCAAGCATCACTACATCGACCGCCGGATCCGGCGCCTGAACGAACTCGGCTTCGACGTCGCCGAGATGCAGATCGCGCACTCCTCGAACGGCGACACCGTCACGTTCGTGCCGAAGGTCGTCGACGCCGGTCATCATCAGCGCCAGCTGCTGCGGCTGACCGGCCTCGACACCGAGGAGAACCAGGCCCGGCGGCTGCTGAACGACCTGGAGAGCTGGATGGCCACCCAGGACGACTACGCGCCGGGCGACCCCCTGGCCGCCCGGCCCGAGGTGCTGGCCCACCGGTGGGTCCGGGACGTGTTCCGGCCCACCGTGCGGGCCATACCGCTGGATCTGCGCGGTTCCATGGATCCCGCCGAGCTGTACCACGAACTGCTCGAACACCGCTGGTACCTGTCCGAGCGCTCGCAGCACGACATCGACCTGGACACGGTCGTCCGGGACTACGTCACGAACATCCTGCCCGGGATGCGGGACACGCTGTCGCCCGCGGCGGGCGGCGGGGCGGACGCTCAGGCCGGCGGGACGACCGCCACCGGGGAGGGCGCGTGATGGACGACCGCGTGGGCCACCGAACCGATCCGTGAGCCCACCGCCGAGCGGTGCGCCCGCCGGCCGACCACCGTCAGCTGGGCACGGGCAGCCGCGGAGAGCAGCACCTCGCCCGCGCTGCCCATCTCGACGTGCTGGGTCACCTTCACGTCGGGGAAGCGTGCCAGCCACGGCCCCAGCGCTTCCGCGAGCGCCTTCTTCTCGTACTGCTCCAGACCGCCGGCCTCGTCGGCGAGTGCCAGCGAGGCAGGGCTGTAGGTGAAGACGGTGGGCAGTGCCCAGGCGCGCACGACGCGCAGGTCGGCGCCGCGTGTCGCCGCCGCCTCGAAGGCGAGGCCCAGCGCGGCGGCGCTGTCGTCGGGACCGCCCTGCTGGCCGACGACGATCTCGCGGCCGGCCGCCTCCGACTCGGGCCGGTCGGTGGCGCGTACGAGGACGACGGGCCGGGTCGACTCGGCGATGACCTGCTGGCCGACGGAGCCGAGCAGGAAGCCGACGATCGCGCCGTGGCCGCGTGAGCCGAGCACCAGTGTCTCGGCCTCGGCGGCGGCGACGAGGAGCGCCTGGACCGGGACGCCGTCGACGAGGTCGGTGGTCACCGTCAGCCCGGGGTGCTGTGCGGTGACGTCGGCCGCGGTCCGCGTCAGTGCCTCAAGGGCGTCCGCCTCCTGGGTGTCCGCCGTCCGCTCGTCGCCTTCGGTCTTCGGCCGGGCGTGCACGATGCGCAGCGGAAGGTCCCGGCGTACCGCTTCCCTGGCCGCCCAGTGCACGGCGGCCAGGGATTCGGCGGTACCGTCTGCTCCCACGGTGATCGGGCGGGTCATGTGATGGCCTCCGTAGCGTCGGTCGAGGTGCCCACGCTACCCAGGGCCGGTCGGGCGGTTCCCGTCAGCCTGCCAGGAGGGCGAGTTCGGTCCCGGCCAGCAGGAACGCGCCGACACCGAAGTCCGAGGTGGTGTCGTAGGTGACGGGCTGGCTGGACTCCGGGCGGTCGCCCACGTTCTGGACGTAGCCGAGGAATCCGTCGGGGTGGACGGCCGTCGTGATCAGGCCCTGCCAGGCGCGGGCCGCCACCGGCAGGAACGCGGTCCGGTCCACGAGGCGGGAGCGGATCGCGTAGGCCGTGCCGTAGACGAAGAAGGACGTGCCGCTCGTCTCGGGGCCCGGCAGATGCGCGGCGTCGGCGAGGTTGACGTTCCAGAACCCGTCCGCGCGTTGCACGCCGGCCAGGGCGGTGACCAGGTTCGTCAGGGTCTCCCGGTACTCGCCGGTGTGCCGCTCGCTGCCCGGCAGGGCCTTGAGGGTCTTGACGTGTCCGCCGGCCACCCAGCCGTTGCCGCGCGACCAGACCACGGGCTTGCCGGACGGGGACAGGATGCCGCCGGGCAGGAACCGCTTGTCGCGGTACCAGAGGCCGGTGGCCGCGTCGTACAGGCCGGGGCCGCCCTCTATGCGCTTGGTGTGGCCGTAGAGGGCGTACACCTTCTCCCAGTACTGGGGGTCCTTGCGCAGGACGCCGATACGCGCGAACGGCGGCATGGCCATGTGCAGGGCGTCGTCCCACCACCAGTCGTCGTTCTTCGCCGGCTGGTCCGTGTACACCATGCGGTGCAGGGACTCCTCGATCGCGGCGAGCTTCTGCGCCTCCGGCTCGATCTCGTACAGGTCGAGGTAGGCCTGTCCGGCGTTGTGGTTGTCGGCGTGCCGGGTCGTCACCCCGCTGCGCAGCCCGTACGCGTGCTTCTCGGCCCAGCCGCGTGCGTACGCGAGGTAGCGGGCGCTGCCCGTCAGCCGGTGCAGGGCGAGCAGCCCGCTGAAGAACGTGGCGTTGGCCCAGCCGTTGTCGCCGGGGTCCGTGTGGGCGCCGATCCAGTGGTCGGCGACCCGGCGCAGGTCCCGGGTGATCGCGGCTCTGGACGGGAGGGCCGGTGCGAGGGCCGGTGCGAGGTGCGGGGTGGGGTGCGCGGCGGGGGGTGCGGGAGCTTCGGCGGCGGACGCGGACGTGGGGAGCAGAGCGGCGGAGGCCGAGAGAGCGGCACTGCCGGCCAACAACTGGCGTCTATCCATGTGAACGACTCCTCTCCATGTGAAAACCATGTGAGGCACATCCTGAACTCCCGCCCCAGCGGTGTCCACGGCCCGGACTCGACTCGGTCAACTTGGCCTGAACCAAGTCGAGTTCACGGCACCGGCCTGCGTTCACATCAAGGGACATCCACCGCGGACGTCCGGTCGCAGCGCAGACTGTCGAGGTCGACCGAGTCGGCCATCGCCTGCATGCCCTTGTCGTTGGGATGCAGCCGGTCGCCGCCGTCGAAGACCGGCATGATGCGCTCGTGGTCGTAGGGACTGCGGAGGATGCGGTCGAAGTCGGTGACGGCGTCGAACTCCCCGCTGCTCCTGATGAACTGGTTGACCTCCTGCCGTACGGACTCGGCGGCCGTGTCCCATTCGGACCAGCCCTTGAAGGGCGCGACGGTGGCGCCGACGACACATTTCCCCGCCTGATGGGCGCGGGCGATGATCTCGCGGTAACCCGCGATCATGTCGGCGCCCGTGACTCCGGTGTGCGCCTTGATGTCGTTGACCCCCTCGAAGAGGAACACCGTACGGACGCCCGGGTGGGACAGGACGTCACGGTCCAGCCGGTTGAGCGCGCTCTGTCCGGCGCCGTCGGCCAGGACCTTGTTCCCGGAGATCCCTTCGTTGGCAACTCCCTTGACCGGGCTGTTCGTTGCTCCCAGACGCCGGGCGAGATAGTCGGGCCAGCGGCGGTTCAGGTCGCCGCTGGACTGCCAGCCGTCCGTGATGGAGTCCCCGAGCGCGACGACCGCGCCGACGGCGGCGCTCGTGCGTACGGTGACCGCGTCGAGGTAGAACCAGGAGCCGGTGCGTTCGGTCCAGTCGGCCGCCCCGTCCTCCCCGGTGTGGTCGCCGGTGGCGGCGTACGACGTCTGCATGGCCATGCCGTGACCGGTCGCCGGGCCGCCCCCGGTCCGCGTGTGCACACTGACGACCAGGTCGGCCGCGGCGGGCAGTCTGCCGGGCAGCGGATCGCTGTACGCGGTGGCCCCCGCCGGGACGGTGACGGAGCTCGCGCCGCCGAAGGTCAGCCGCTTGTTGGTGCCCGGGACCAGCTCCGCACCCGTCCGGCGAAGACCCGCGTAGGCGCTGTCGAAGGTCAGCGGCCGGTCCCCGAGGGCGTTGGAGAGCCGGACGCGCAGGTCGTCCCCGGCCACGCTGGTGCGCACGACCAGGCGGTAGCTGTGGTCGGCGACCGCGTCTCCCACCCGGTCCGCGCTCGCGCCCCAGGTGACCACGTCGTGCCGGTCGGCGGGGGCTGCCGGGGCGGCGGTCGCGGGGGTGACCTGGACGGCGGCGGCGACCACCAGGAGCGCCACCGGAGCCACGAGACGGCCCGCTCGGCCCACTCGGCCCGCCCGAGCCGCCCTGAAGAGGCCGGCCCTCATCGGGTGAAGTCCCGCAGTGTGACGGAGGCGCCCGGCTTCAGGGTCACCGTGCGCGACGAGCGGCCGTACGCGACCGTGGTCGTCCGGCCGCCGACACTGCGGATGCGCGCCTCGGTCGGTCTGCCGTCACGCCAGCGCAGGTCGACGACGAAGCCGCCCCGCGCACCGACTCCCGTGACGGAACCGGACTTCGCCCATGCGTCGGGCAGTGCGGGAAGCAGTTCCAGATGTCCCGGACGGGAGTAGAGGAGCATCTCGATCATCGCCGCGGGGGTGCCGAAGTTGGCGTCGATCTGGAAGATGCCACGCCCCTTCTCTACCTCGTAGATGTCGAAGAGGTTCGGCGCCGAGCCATTGCCGCCGTCGGTCGAGGGACGGAGGTTGTTGACGATCAGCTGATAGGCGTTCTCCGCGTTCTTGAGCCGGGCCCAGCACAGGCTGCGCCAGGCGTTCGCCCAGCCGAAGCTCTCCATGCCGCGCGCGGTCAGCAGGGCCGTCGCGCCCTTGACGATCTCGGGCGGGGTGGAGTCGTCGGGCCGGATGCGGTCGCCGGGGAAGAGTCCGATGAGCGGGGACAGATGCCGGTGGGTGGTCTCGCCGAGGTTGTCGGGCGACATCCACTCCTCCAGCCAGCCCGTCCTCTCGCTCACCTTCGGCAGATACAGCCGTTCCTGGAGGCCGCCGATGGTCTTCGCGTAGGCGGTGTCCTTCTTCAACTCCTTCGCCGCCGTGCGGTAGTTGTCGAAGAGCGCCCACACCAGTTCCTGGGCGTAGGTGATGCCCTTGGCGTCCTGCGGGCCGTGCTCGGGCGACCAGTCGCTGTCGTCGACGAGCACTTCCTTCGAGGTGCCGGGGAGTGTCGTGGTGATCAGCCGCGCCTCCCAGAACTCGCAGGCGCTCTTCAGGAGCGGGTAGATCCTCGTCAGATGGGAGCGCGACCGGGTGAACTCGTAGTGCTCCCACAGGCTCGCGCACAGCCAGGCGTTGCCCGCCGGATGCCACCACCAGCCGCTGCCGCCATGGATGTTGGTGGAGAACGCCACGGCCCAGCCGGCGACCTTCCCGGTGGAGTTGCGGTAGCGGTTGCGCGGGTCGTTGAAGAGGTCGTGGGTGAGCTTCCGCCACGACGGGAACTGGGCGAGGCAGTAGTCGGTGAGTGCGTCGAAGCTCTGCGACAGGCCCGCCCGGTCGGCCATCCAGTAGTTCATCTGGATGTTGATGTCGGTGTGGTAGTCGCCCATCCAGTCCGGGTCGTTGCCGTCCAGCCACAGCCCCTGGAGGTTCAGCGGCAGACTGCCACGGGACCCGGAGATCATCAGATAGCGGCCGAACTGCAGGTAGGCGGACTCCAGTTCGGGATCGGGCACGTCGTCGCGGGCGCGCGCCCTGATCCGTTCCCAGGTGTCCAGGGAGCGCTGCTCGGCCGACGAGGTGCCGAGCGAGAGGTCCAGCTGCTCGAACAACGCCTTGTGGTCGGCCACATGGGTGCGCAGGAGCGTGTCCGCCGGGTGGGCCGCCGCGGCGGCGACCTTGGTGCGGGCCAGCTTCTCCGGTTCGAGGGACGGATCGCGGTAGTGGGCGGAGGCGTCGGGCGCGTAGTTGGTGCCGCCGCTCACCACCACGGTGAGGTCCTTGCATCCGGTGAACTCGATCAGCGCGCCCTTCACCCGGACGCTGCCACCGGTCCCGTACGCCTTCACGGCCGCCCCGTAACGCAGCCCGTTCGGGAAGGCGGCGCCGAAGGAGGTGCCCTGGACGGTCTCCTTGTGCGTCCCGTCCAGGGTCACGCTGCCGGTGTAACGGCCGCCGCCGGTCTGGGTGAAGTGCAGCACGATCGCGTCGTCGGGGCGGCTGGCGAACACCTGCCGCTCGTAGGTGACTCCGGAGCGGACGTACGACGTGCCGATCACGCCCTGGGCGAGGTCCAGGGTGCGGCGGTAGCCGGAGACGGCGGACAGGTCGTGGTCCGGGATGTCGACGGTGAGACGGCCCAGCAGGGTGAAGGAGCCGAAGTTGTCGCGGTCGTAGGGGAATTGACCGTCGGAATCGAGGGTGTCGTTGAGTCCGCCGGTCCACATCGTGGCATCGGTGATGAGCAGCAGTTCCCGGCCGGGGTCGTTGCTCGCGAGGGCGCCGAGCCGGCCGTTGCCGATGGGCAGGCCCTGCTCGATCATCGAGTGCTCGTCGGCGGGCGCCTGCCACCACAACTGGTTACGCGAACTCCCCTTCAGGAGCGCCGAGTCGGTGGGGCGTTGCGGTGCGGCGGTCGCGGTGAAGGCGGGCAGGCCGCCGAGGGCGGTGGCGACGCCGGTCGCGGCGGCGAGGGAGAGGAGTCTTCGTCTGCTGGGCTCGGCGGGGCGGCTCTTGTCCATGGTGCGGCTCCAGGGGAAGAGAGGTGGGGGAACGGCGATCAGGACGACTTCGGTACGTCGATGCGGTCGATGTCCGGGGCGTAGCCGGAGCCGCTGTCGAAGGTGATCGTGTTGGCGCCGGCCTTGAGCGAGACGGGCACGCTGACGGTCTCGGCGGTCCCCCAGTCCCCGGTGGAGGGGAACTTGTGACTCGTCGGGCCGTTGCCGTTCGCGGAGACCTCGACGGAGCGGGGGTCACCGCTGACGTAGGCGACCTTCACCTGGTACGTGCCGGCCTTGGCCACGACGACGTCGTTGAAGCGGAGCGAGCCGCCGACGTAGAGGTTGCCGACCTTCTTGCCGCCCGAGCAGGCGGAGCAGTCGGCCAACGAGGCGTTTCCGCCGAGGGTGTTGGCGGCGGCCTCGGCCTCGAAACCGGTCGTGGTGAGCGCGGTGCCGTGCGGGGTCACGGTGAACAGCCGGGAGCCGTGCGCGGGCAGCGCCTGGGTCACCTTGTCCTTGTAGGTGCCGAGGTTCTCGCGGTTCCACAGGTCCCGTACGACGGCCTTGCCGGTGAAGCCGAGGGCGGCCCAGTCGGCGGAGACGGCGGCGGGCCTGTCGGCGAGGTTGAACAGGGCCACGGTGTAGCTGCCGTCGGCGTTCTTCGCGGCCCACACCTGCTGCGGGTCGGACGGGGTGATCGGCCGGGCGGGCGGCATGCTGCCCTGGTTGAGGGCGATGACCTCGCGGTTGGTGAGCAGCGACACCCCGTAGGAGTCCAGCTCGGTCAGGTCGTCACCGGTGTAGAGCGGGGACTTGGCGATGGCCCACAGGGTCGCGTAGCTCTGGCGCTCCGCCTTGGTGAGGCCGTCCATCTCGCCGTTGCCGACGTCCAGGGAGTCCAGGTCGTTCCAGCCGCCGGGGCCCGCGTGGCGGGTCCAGCCGGGGAGGTCGTCCCAGCGGTCGTCGACCGAGTTCTCCCAGCTGACGAGGGTGTTGCAGTAGCACTCGACGTCGGTGTCGATGCGCCAGCCGTTGGAGTACTTCTTCCAGTCGGCGATCCGGCCTATGTCCAGCGACCAGGAGACCTCCAGGTGGATGGGCCGGCCGGTGGCGGCGATGGCCTTGTTCCAGGCGGCGACGTCGGCAACGTTGTCGTACTGGTCGCCGTTCTTGCCGGAACCGGGTCCGACGCCGTCCAGTTTCAGGAAGTCGTAGCCCCAGTCGGCGAAGAGCCGCGCCTGCGAGTCGACGTACTTCTGCGCGCAGGGGTCGGAGAAGTCGAGCTTGTAGGCGCTGTCCCAGCCGTTGGTGGTGCGCAGGTCGCCGTACACGACGTCGGCGGTCGTGCAGTCACCGGCGTTCCAGATCGGGACCTTGCCCTCGCCGTACGCCTCCTTCTGCAGACCGACGGGCAGGTAGATGCCCGCCTTGAGGCCCTTGCCGTGGATGTGGTCGGCGACGGGCTTCATCCCGCGCGGGAAGCGTCCCGGGTCCGCCTTCTGGCGCCCGTACGCGTCGAAGCCGGGCTTCCAGGCCTGGTCCATCCACCAGCCCGCGTCGAGGTTGACGTACTCGTAGCCGAACGGCTTGAGCTTGGCCGCCAGCGCGTCCGCCTGCTTGAGGACGTTCTTCTCGGTGAGATAGCTGTAGTCGCCGTCGGGGTTGAGCCCCGGGTACTTCGAGGACTGCATGCTCCAACTCGACCAGCCCATGTACGGCTTGGCCGCGAGGGCCGACGTACTGGCGGCCGGGGTGGCGGTGGGGGTGGCGGTCGGGGCCGGCGTGGCCGCCTGTGCCGACGGGAGGGCGGCGGCCGTCGCGGCGGTCAGCGCCAGGACGAGGAGGGCTCTGAGGGAACGGCGGGCGGGGGCCGTGGGGGCGTTCGAGGATGACCGCATGGGTCGGAACCTCCTGTGAGGGGTCGGGCTGTGCGGGGGTGCGGTGCTGCGGCTCAGCGACCGCGTCGGGGTGGACGGCGTGCACGGCTGCGCCGTGAGGGGCGGCGGCTCATCCCGTGCCGCGGGGCGGGCCGCCGATGAAGGACTGGATCGCGGTGGCCGCGGCGCCGCGGGCCCACTCGTCGAAGGCCAGCGGCCGGGTCAGCAGGTCGCAGCGGGCGGCGGTGCCGAACGCGGAGGCCGTGAAGGCGTCGCGGATCTGCTCGGCGAACAGGTCGTACGCCGCCAGCCCCTCACCGGAGATGATCACGCGTTCGGGCCCCATGAGGTTGGCCACGGTCGCGATGGCCCGGCCGATCGCGTCCCCGGCCCGTGCGTAGACCTCGCGGGCGCCGGGGTCGCCCCGGCGGGCCAGTTCGACGGCCTGCGCCGCGTCGGCCACCGGGAGGCCTGTCGCGTCGCGTACCGCGGCGACGATCGCGGGGTCGGCGGCGATCGCCTCCGCGCAGCCGCGGTTCCCGCAGTGGCAGAGCGGGCCCGTGGGGTCGATGACCACGTGCCCGATCTCACCGGCGACGCCGTGGGCCCCCGAGACGACCTTGCCGTGCACGACCAGGCCGCAGCCGATGCCCGCTCCCACCGTGACCACGGCGAAGTCGGACAGGCCGACGCCCGCGCCGAACCACTGCTCGGCGACGGTCAGGGCCCGTACGTCGTTGTCGACGGTGACCGGCAGCCCGGTCGTCATCTCCACCAGCTCGGCGAGCGGCAGATCGCGCCACTCCAGGAAGGGCGACAGACGCACCTCGCCCGCGGCCCGGTCCACGTCACCGGAGACGGCGACACCGATCCCCTGCACCTGGACACCGAACCCGTCGGCCTCCGCGAGGAGTTCCTGGACGAGGTCGGCGACGGCGGTCAGCACGGGCTGCGGTTCACGGGCCCGCAGGGGCACATGGCGGGCGACCCGGATCCGACAGCACAGGTCCGTCAGTACGGCGATGATCTCGTCGCCGGTCACCTTGACACCGATGAACAGGGCCCGGCCGCCGTCCACCCGCACGGAGTTGGCGGGCCGCCCCAGCGCGGGGCGCGCCTCGTCCCCGGCCTCCTCCACCAGGTATCCGGCCTCGATCAGGGGCCGGACCGCCTTGGTGACGGCGGCGGCCGACAGCCCCGACCGGCCGGCCATGTCGGAGCGGGTGAGCGGGCCGTGGGACAGCACGGTGGTGAAGATCTGGGCAGCGGCCGGCGTGTGGGCCGGGAACGCCTCGGTGCGAGGAGTCGAGCGCATGCCCGGAACCTAGGGTGATTCTTTTCCGTCGTCAATGAAAGAAACAAAGATCGTTTTAAGTGAGGCTGAACGACCCATCCGGCTTGTAAGTGTGCGATCAAGTCGTCGAGTTACCGGTGGAACGGAGGCGATGACGAGGCCCCTCTCCGATACGGGTCCGTCGTCGGCGTCCGCCTGACATGCTGCCCCCATGCCGACGACACCGACAGGACTCCGCGTTCAGGCTCGCCGGCTCACCCAGCGGGTGCGCGGAGCGGGGCGCGTACTGCACGACGTGTCGGTCGACATCGCCCCCGGGCGGATCGTCGTGATCGCGGGCAGCAGCGGGGCGGGCAAGACGGTCCTGCTGGAGTCACTGGCGGGACTGCGCGCCACCGACGAAGGAGCGGTGCTCCACGACGGCGCCCGACCGGGCGCGCCAGGACCGGAGTTCGGGTTCGTCCCGCAGGAGGACATCCTGCACCGGGACCTGCCGCTGCACCGGACCCTGGTGTACGCGGCCGGTCTGCGCATGCCCGTGGGAACCTCCGCCGCGGCGGTCACCGCGGCCGTGGACCGGGTCCTGGTCTCCCTGGGCCTCTCCCACCGGGCGGGCACGCCGGTGCGCGCGCTCAGCGGCGGGGAGCGCAAACGGGCCTCTGTCGCGGCCGAGTTGCTCACCGGCCCGCGGGCGCTCTTCCTCGACGAACCGACCTCAGGGCTCGATCCGGTGACCGGCGCCGCCCTGCTGCGGACCCTGCGTTCGCTGGCCGAGGGCGGCACCACCGTCGTACTCACCACCCATGTCCTCGCCGATCTGCTCCGCGGCGACCACGTCGTGTTCCTCTCCCCCGGCGGGCAGATCGCGTACGCGGGTGAACCGGGCGACCTGTGCGGGGCGTTCGGGGTGGACACGGTGGAGGACGTGTACGGCGTGGTGGCCGAAGGTGCCGTACGCGTCGGTGCCGTGGCCGCCGGTGGCGCATCCACCGGTGGCGCATCCACCGGCGCCGCGCCCGACGGCGCTGTCTCCGGCGGCACGGTCTCCGACGGCGCTGTCTCCGGCGGCGCTGTCTCCGGCGGTGTGCGGGTGGAACCGGTGCCGGGCGAGCCGGTCGTCCCCCGTACCGGCCCGGCGGCGCGGCCCGTCCCACGGCGGCGCCTCGGCGCCGTACGGCAGTGGTCCCTGCTCACCCGGCGCGGCACCGCCCTGCTGCTGCGCAGCCGGCTCTCGGTCGCCGTGCTGGCGGGCTCGCCCGTGATGATCGTGGCGATGTTCGCGGTGCTGTTCCGGGCGGGGGCGTTCGACCCGGCGGACCCGGACCCGGGGTCGACCGCGATGATCATGTTCTGGATCGCGTTCGGCGCCTTCTTCTTCGGGCTGACGTACGGGCTGCTGCAGATCTGCACGGAACTTCCCGTGCTGCGCCGCGAATGGCTGGCGGGCCTGCGGATCGGCCCGTACGTCGCCTCGAAGCTCACCATCATGCTGCCGGTGCTCGCCGCCGCGGACGCCCTGCTGCTCGCCGTACTGCGCGTCCTGGACCGGCTGCCCGCGGCGGGCTGGGACACCTACCTCTCCCTGTTCGTGTCGAGTGTGCTGGCCTCCGCCGCCGCGCTCGCGCTGGGCCTGCTCGCCTCGGCCGCGGTGACCGATCCTGGGCAGGCGACGCTGATGCTGCCGCTGCTGTGCTTCCCTCAGGTGCTCTTCTCCGGGGCCTTCGTGCCGGTTCCCCGGATGACGGCGGCCGGGGAGGCGATCAGCTGGGCGATGACGAACCGCTGGGCGTTCGAGGCACTCGGCGCGGGCGTCGGCCTGGAAGCACTGTGGCGCGACGGGGCCTCCCGGCTGGGCCCGCCGCTCCTCGATGCGTACGGCGACTCGTTCGCCGGGCCCGCCCGGCACGGCTGGCTGATCCTGACGGGGTTCACGCTGGTGTTCCTGGCCGCGACCTGGGCCGTCCTGGTGCGCAAGTGCCGGGGCGGTGTGGTGCGTGACCGGGCGGGAGGCTGAGGCGCGCCGCCGACCCGTCTCCGGCCCCCGGTCCGCTGCCGCAGTCCGCTGTCCGCCTGTCTGCCGTCTGCGGTCTGCTGTCCGTCTGTCCGTCTGTCCGTCTGTCCGTCTGTTAGCAGCCGGCCCTCGCCTCCAGGCCGGTCGCGCCCGGCACCCGGTCCCGGTAGGTCTCCCGCACGAACCTCAGGAACGTGTCGATGTCCCTGGGCTGTGACGACAGGCCGAGCGAGACACGGACCGCGCCCGCCGACGGAAGGTGCAGCAACTCCAAATACTCCTCCAGGGAGGTGAGTCGGCGGCGGGCGGCCGAGCGCAGCAGGCGCAGGGGCAGGGCGAAGGCCGCCTCGCCCGCGCCCGGATTGCAGAAGCAGCCCGTGCGCAGCGAGATGCCCCGCGAGGCGCTGTCGCGGGTGACGACCCGTTCGTCGATGACGCGGCCGTCGGCGTCCAGCAGATTGAGCGCGACGGTCCCGCCGCGGGCCACGAGGTCCCGCGGACCGTACACCCTGACCAGCGGGGAGCCGTCGCCATGCCGCAACTCTGCCAACCCCGAGAGGAGTTGGGCGGTCAGCGCGGTCACATGCGCGTGCACCCGTGCCATGCCGACGGCGTCGATCCACTCCAGCCCGGCCGTCACGTCGGGAACGGAGAGGAAGTTGACCGTGCCGTCCTCGAAGGCCGCCTCGTCGTCGGCGAGGACGTGCCACTGCGCCTGGGCGCTGACCGCGTAGATCGTGCCGCCGGAGAACCAGGGCCGGCGCAGCCGGGCGAGCGCGTCCCGGCGGGCGATCAGACTGCCGACGCCGGTGGGGTGGCCGAAGACCTTGTACCAGCTGACGACGGTGAAGTCGGGGTGGTACCGGCTCAGATCGAGGGAGTTGGCGGGGACGAAGGCGGCCGCGTCGAGCAGCACGTCGTAACCGCGCGCCTGGGCCGTCTCGATCCAGGCGAGCGGATGCTGGACGCCGGTGAAGTTACTCTGCGCCGGATAGGCGAGCAGGCCCTGTCTGCGCTCGCCGGGTCGTGCGGGGCCTCGGCGGACACCGCGTCCGCGTCCGCGCTCGGGCAGAGCGGCCCGCAATCGCTGTTCGTCCACGCGGAGACCGGGGCCGCCCACGGGTACGTACGTCGTGCGCGCGCCGCGTGAACGGGCGTACTCCCGCAGGCCGTTGACCGAGTTGTGGTTGTCCAGCGGCATGACCAGTCTGCTGCGGCGGCTGAACGGGTAGGCCTCGCCGACCAGGCGCAGGGCGCCCGTCGCGTTCGGGGTGAAGATCACGGCGTACTCGGCCGGGTCGGCACGGAAGTGGCGGAGCACCGCCCGGCGTGCCCGGGCCAGCAGGAGCCCCGAGGCGCGGGAGGCCGGGCTCTCGGAGTGCGGGTTCCCGAAGACACCTCCGGTGATCCGTGCGGCGCTCCCCCGGACGAGTGAGACAGGTGCGAGGCCGGCTCCCGTGTGGTCGAGGTAGGTGTGGCCGTCGGCGTCGAGGTAGCCGAACTCCTGGCTCCTGAGTTCCGCGAGATCGGCTGGATCGGCGAGCACCGCTGGATCGGCTGGCTCCGCGAGATCGGCGGGGTTCGTCAGGTCCGAGCGATCCGCGCGTCGCGCAGGTTCCGCCGCGTTCGTCGTGCGGGCGTCGCCGTCGGGTATGTGGCCGGTGGTCCCTGTCCTGTCCACGGATCCTCCCCCATGAGGCCGGGCCCTCCCCGCGTGCCAGGGCGGGGCACGGTTCTCCTCACATCATGCTGAGATCCGCCCGGACAGGAAGGGGTTGCCGATGATCGGCGCGTCCACCCTCACCCGGGCACACGGACGACCGCCCGGTCGCGGGGTCCCGGGGCCTGCGCGACGATGCGTGGAGGACGGGGGAAGGGGCCGGACGAAGGAGTGAGCGGCGATGACCGACCTTCTGGGCTCCCTGCCCGAGGACCAGGCGCGGCTGCTCCGTGACGCGGTTCCCGGCGTCGAGTCGGCCGCCCGGCCGATGCTCGCCACGCTCAGCGACCGGCGCGACTTCCCCGGCGACTGGGTCTTCGAGCGGAAACTCGACGGCGTCCGCGTACTCGCGGTGCGCGAGGGCGAACGGGTCCGTCTCCTCTCGCGGGCCGGCAACCGCCTCGACGAGACCTACCCGGAGATCGTGGACGCGCTCGCCGCCCAGTCCCGCACGGACTTCACCGTGGACGGGGAGATCGTCGCGTTCACGCACGGCCGTACCGACTTCGGCCGCCTCCAGCGGCGCATGGGACTCACCCGCCGCCGGGACGTCGAGGCGAGCACGGTCGCCGTGACGTACTGCCTCTTCGATCTGCTCGGGCTGGAGGGCGCCGACACGACACGACTGCCGCTGCGCGCACGCAAGTCGCTGCTGCGCCGCGCCCTGACCTACCGCGCGCCGCTGCGCCTGACGACACACCGCAACGAGGGAGGCGCCGAGCTCCTGGCCGACGCCTGCGCCCGGGGCTGGGAGGGGCTCATCGCCAAGCGCGCCAACAGCCCTTACCAGCACCGCCGTTCACCGGACTGGCTCAAGCTGAAGTGTTCCCTGGAGCAGGAGTTCGTGATCGGCGGGTTCACCGGACCGGGCGGCAGCCGCGCCGGGTTCGGCGCCCTGCTGCTGGGCCACTTCGAGGGCGAGGACCTGCGGTACGCGGGCAAGGTCGGTACGGGGTTCGACCGCCGTACGCTCCTCGCGCTGCGCGGCGCCCTCGACGAACTCGCCCTGCCCGCCTCGCCGTTCACCGACCGGGTGCGCGAGGCGGGCGCCCACTGGGCCGAGCCGGTACTGGTCGCGCAGATCGCGTTCACGGAGTGGACACGGGACGGCATGCTCCGCCATCCGCGCTTCCTCGGACTGCGCCACGACAAGCCGGCACGGGACGTCGTCCGCGAGCGGCCCGCTCCTTGACGCGGCCCCGGCGGTCGGCAGTCGGCAGCCACCAGTCGCGGCAGTCACCAGGTCACTGCGGTCAGCACGTCCGCTCGCCCCTGATGATCACCAGTTCCTCGTTCTCCTCGCGTGCCGCGATCCGGCCGGACTCCCTGAGCCACGGCAGACGTGAGCGGAGCACGGGCCCGAACGGGACGTACGCCCGCTCGCCGATCGTGGCCCGCAGTCCCGATGCGGCCAGCCGGTCCAGGGTCTCGTCGGTGCCGCTCAGCCCCGACTGGGCGATGAGCAGCACACCGCCGGGCCGCAGAACGCGCGGCACATCGGCACAGATGCGGTCCAGGATCGCGCGCCCGTCGAGCCCGGCGTTCCAGGCCCGCTCGCGGCCCCGGCCGGCCGATGGCTCCGACGGCGGTGTGGGGACGTACGGCGGATTGCTGATGATCAGGTCGAAGGACCGTCCCCGTACGGGTTCCAGGAGGTCGCCGCGGTGGACCGTGAGGCGCTGCCGGGACCGCATGGCGTTGAGCCGGGCGGTGAGCACGGCCCGCCAGGCGATGTCGACCGCCGTGACGCGGGCGCCCTTGCGCGCGGCGCAGATCGCCAGGGTTCCGGTGCCGGTCCCGAGATCGAGGACGTCCATGCCGGGGGCGGGACCCTCGCGGTAGAGCGCCCGGGCCAGCAGGAAGGTGTCGGCCTGCGGCACGTATACGCCCGGAGGTGCCATCAGGGGGCCGGGCGGGCGCGTCGGGTCGACGAGAAAAGCCATGAGGGAAGTCCTCCGTCCGGGCGCCCTGTCGGGTGCGGGAGGTGCGTGCACACGGCCGCCGAACGCCTGGTCGGGCACGTCTTTTCAGCAGCCGAGTGCCCATGGATCACTCCTCCACACCTCTTCCGCCACGGAAGTCCCGCAGGTGGCGGCAGGTGACGGCCGACCGCATGCCACCGTGCGGACACGGGAACACCCCCGGCGGTCGCGGTGGGAACCGGCGACCGTCCGGGGGCGTACGTGCGACTGGGCAGGCACTCCGGAGCCTGCCTGTCGCGCAGGCGCTAGCGGCCGGACTTCTTCATGTGGCCGGCGGCCCGGTCCTTGAGCTCCTCGGCCTTGCCCGTCATCTGCTCGCCCCGGCCCTCGCCCTCCATGGACTTGTCGTCCATGGCCTTGCCGGCGGCCTCCTTCATCTTGCCCTTCATCTGCTTGGCCTTGCTCTTCGCCTTGCTCATGGTGTTCCGCCTTCGTACGGGGGTTGGACTGCCGTCTTCACCCTGCGCCCGGCAGCCGACCTTCGCAATCCGTGAGGATTCATGACGCAGGGTGACAGCTGCTCATCGGGGCCGGTCGGCGCACTGGCACGCGTCCGGCGGAGTGGGGACGATGGACTGCGACCGTGATGTGCCGCGACCCCGGAGGGGACGAATGACGCCAGACGCCGGTTCGGGCACCGACGAGCCCGGCGACGGCCGACAGGGCCCCGCCCCGTCCGACGAGGACACACCCCGGATCGTCGAGCTGGAGGAGGAGATCGGCCAGCTCAAGGAGGCCGTGACCTCGCACGCCGTCGTGGACCAGGCGATCGGCATGATGGTCGCTCTCGGCCGGGTGACACCCGATCAGGGATGGTGTGTGCTGCGGGAGGTGTCGCAGCACACCAACCTCAAGCTGCGCAACGTCGCCGAGCTCATCATCGTGTGGGGTCAGCGGGGCGATCTGCCGCCCGACGTGCTGGCCGCCCTGGAGGAGACGCTCGACCGGTACGGACCCGCCCTGCGGCCGGGATACGACCCACCACCGTGACAAGGGCGTTTGCTTCAGCCCCAGTTGGTTACTTCGGTGAGTGGCAGGCCGCTGGCAAACCGCTCCCGGGAGGGTTCGGCAGTGAGCTCGCCACGCAGCCGCCCGGCTCGGGAGCACCACCCCGGGACGGGCGGCTGGGTCCGTGGGACGCGTCCGTCCGACCGTACCCATGCCCGTGCCCATGCCCGTGGTCGCCCTCGTCGTCGTGCTCCTGATCGGCGAGCGCCTCGTCGCGCACCTTGGCGCAGCAGCCGCTGAGCAGCCGGGAGACATGCATCTGCGAGATGCCCAGATGTTCCGCGATGCGCCCCTGGGTCATGCCCCTGAAGAAGCGCAGATAGAGGATGGTCCGCTCGCGCTCGGGGAGCGCCGCGATACAGGGCTTCACCGCCTCGCGGTCGACGACCAGATCGAAACCGGTGTCGGACTCACCGAGGGCGTCCCCCAGCGCGCAACCGTCGTCGCTGCCGGGCAGTTCGGCGTCGAGGGACAGGGCGGTGAAGCTGTCGAGGGCTTCGAATCCGGCCCGTACGTCGTCCTCGGTCATCTGCGCGTGCGCGGCGATCTCGGCGATGGTCGGCCTGCGGCCCGGGATGGTCTGCGACAGGTCCTTCGCGGCGGCGCGGACCCGGTTGCGCAGATCCTGGACGCGCCGCGGGACGTGCAGAACCCACATGTGGTCGCGGAAGTGGCGCTTGATCTCACCGGTGATGGTCGGGATGGCGTAGCTCTCGAATGCGTTGCCGCGCGCGGGGTCGTAGCGGTCGACGGCCTTGACGAGGCCCAGCGCCGCCACCTGGGCGAGATCCTCGGTGGACTCACCTCTCCCCCGGTACCGCATGGCGATCCTGTTCGCCATGGGCAGCCAGTCCCGCACCAGGTCGTCGCGCAGGGCTTGCCGGTCGGCCCCTTCGGGGAGGGCGGCGAGCCGTTCGAAGGCCGCGGCCGTGTCGGGGGCGTCGTCATGGGGATGCTGCTTCGTCCTGACGGTGATTGGCATGCTGCGTGCATCTCCCTCAGAGGGTGCTCACGGAAACAGTCACCGTGGGAGGGCGCAGAAACGTGCCCGGCCGGGACACAACCGAGGTCTGGCTCACCAGCTCCCGCGGACGTGCCTCCAGTCCGAAGCACTATGCATATTTTCCCCCGAAGCGGACATCTCCAAACTATTCATTTCATAACACCCCTTTACGAATCTCGCTGGTCGGGCGAATTAACGCCACAACGACCCTTTTCGACCGGTTCGACGCGGTGGCGAACAGGACTTCGGGGAACCAACCGCCCGGGAGCCCCTTCTCGTGCCGGTCCGGGACGAAAAGCGGGGCCGCCACGGGGAAACCCCTGTTTCGGCTGGTGGCACAGGGTACTCGGGAGAAATGGACTTCAATGCGACACCCCTGGCCGCTTCCGGCGCCGCCGTGGGCGGGATCGTGCCGTTCCTGATCGGCGTCATCCTCGTCGGCGGCCTGATCTGGGCCGTGGTGTGGGGCCGTCGACAGCGCTCCCGCCAGCCCGCACCGCCCCGCCCGGAGGAGCAGCCCCGGCTTCCCGACTCCGGGCCCGTCGGGCCGGTGACCGAGCGACGCGAGCCCGACGAGTTCGGCAAGGGCCAGGACCGGCTGACCCCGCACCAGCTGGGCGGCGGCTCCTCGCACCGCGCGGCCGACCAGGAACGCCCCACCTGGAGCGACAACGACAGCGGCGGCTTCGGCAGCGGGGACTCCGGGCGCACCTGACCCGCCGCCACCCCTGCCTTCACACCCGCACACAGCACGCATGCACGTGCGTGCGCAGGCACGTACACATACACGTACGCAGACCCAGCGCGCCGGACGGCGAAAAGGCCACCCGAATCCCCCAGATCCCCCGGATCCCACGAACATCTGCTTCACTCGGCGCATGCTGAGGATCGGGTCCGTTGTACTGGGTGTGTCGGACGTCCGGCGCGCTGCCGCGTTCTGGACGCAGGCGCTCGGCTACAAGCCGCGCGAGGAGGCCGAGGACTCCTGGGTGGTACTGGTCCCCGTCGACGGCACCGGCCCCCAGGTGGCCCTCGGCCTGAGCGACACACCGGTGCAGGAGCATCCCCGCGTCCACCTCGACCTGTACGCCGGCGACGCCGCCGACCAGGCCGCCGAGGTCGAGCGGCTGGTGTCCCTGGGCGCTCAGCGGGTCGACTGGGACTCGTATCCCGAGGACCCGGACTTCGTCGTCCTCGCGGACCCCGACGGGAACCGTTTCTGTGTCATCGACACCGGGCGCGACTGATCCGGTGACCGCCGCCTTCCTGACGTGAAACCCGGATCGGGTCCGGGTCGGGTCCCGGGTGGGTCCGGCGGGCGTCCCGAGCGGGCCCGGAGTGAGTCCGCGCAGGTGAGGGGTGCTCGATCACGGGTACCCGGTACGCATGGAACCAGCAGCCGAGCGCCCGTACGCGGAACCGGACCTCCCGCCGAGCCGGGGAGCGATCTCCGCGGCGCTCATCGGATATCTGCGCGGCACGGGACCGCTGCCCGGCGATGCCGTTCTCGCCGGTGCCGAGCCGCTGGGTGACGACCTCCAACTGACGCTCTACCTCTGTTACGAGCTGCACTACCGGGGCTTCGCGGGGGTCGACGGCGCCCGCGAGTGGGACCCCGAGCTGCTGCGGGTCCGCGCGGCGCTGGAGAAGCCGTTCCTGGCGGCCCTGCGCGCCGGGGCGACCCGGCACACCCGCGCGGACGAGGCGCTGGACGAACTGCTCGTGGAACCCGTCGACGGTGAGGGCGTCTCCCATTTCCTGCGGGACGAGGGCGAGCTGTGGCACCTGCGCGAGTACGCCGCCCAGCGCTCGGTCTACCACCTCAAGGAAGCCGATCCGCACGCCTGGGTCCTGCCGCGTCTGTGGGGGCGCGCCAAGGCGGGCATGGCGGCGGTCGAGTTCGACGAGTGGGGAGCCGGGCGGGCCGAGCGCGTGCACGCCCGGCTCTTCGCCGGCCTCATGACCGACCTCGGCCTGGACCCGTCGTACGGGCGCTATCTGGACGCGAGCGGCGCCGAGGCGCTGGCCGTCGTCAATCTGATGTCGCTCTTCGGTCTGCACCGCGAGCTGCGGGGCGCGCTGGTGGGCCACTTCGCCGCGGTGGAGACCACCTCCTCCCCCGGCTCCAGGCGGCTCGCGAGCGCGATGCGGCGCACCGGGGCGGGCCCGGCCGCCGAGCACTTCTACGCCGAGCACGTCGAGGCGGACGCGGTGCACGAGCAGGTCGTACGCCGTGAGGTCGTCGCAGGACTGCTGGAGGAGGAACCGCATCTGGACGCCGACGTCGCCTTCGGAGTCGAGGCCACCGGTTGGGTCGAGGACCGGCTCGCGGACCGCCTGCTGGAGGCCTGGCGCTCCGACCGGTCCTCGTTGCGCACCGCCCTGTGACCACCGCGGGACGGCCCCTTCCGAGCGCCCGCAGCAGCTCGTCCAGAGAGCCGAGAGAGCCGAGAGAGAGGCGGTGAACGGCCATGCCGGAGAGCCCCGCCGGACGCCCGCGCCGGATCGTCGCCCGCCGCGAGGGCCCCATGCTCGTCGAGGGGCCGGTCGAGGTCGTCCTGGAGGACGGCACGACCGTGACCTCCGACCGCTTCTGCGTCGCCCTGTGCACCTGCCGGCGCAGCCGTGTCTTCCCCTGGTGCGACACCAGCCACCGCCGCCATGCACCGGCCGCGCATCCTGACGCCGATCACTGAGCGAAGCACGCCCCCCGGGGCCCGACCAGCCCGTCACCACGCGATTAGTACACACATTCGAATAGCGAGGTAGCCTGGAGGCATGTCCACGCACCTTCAGGGATCACTGTTCGACCAGAGCGACGCCATCCGCCTCGGCCCGCTCACCGGGCTGCGCCGGACCGTGCTCGGCGACGGGGCGTGGATCGACCTGCTGCCCGGCTGGCTCCACGGGGCGGACCCGCTCTTCGCCCGGCTCGCCGAGGAGGTCCCCTGGCGGGCGGAACGGCGACAGATGTATGAGCAAGTGGTGGCCGTACCGCGACTGCTGGCGTTCTACCGTGCGGAGCACCCGCTGCCGCATCCCGTGCTGGACGAGGCGCGGGACGCCCTGTCCGGCCACTACGCGGACGAGCTGGGGGAACCGTTCTCCACGGCCGGGCTCTGCTACTACCGGGACGGCCGGGACAGCGTGGCCTGGCACGGGGACCGGACGGGGCGCGGCGCGCACCGGGACACGATGGTCGCGATCGTCTCCGTGGGAGCCCCGCGGGATCTCCTCCTGCGGCCCCGGCGCGGCGGCGGCACTCTGCGGCGCTCGCTCGGGCACGGCGACCTGATCGTGATGGGCGGCTCCTGCCAGCGCACCTGGGAGCACGCCGTCCCCAAGAGCGCGCGGGTGGTGGGCCCCCGCGTCAGCATCCAGTTCCGGCCGCACGGCGTGCAGTGAGCAGGACGATGCCGGGACCGCGGGGGCGCCGCTTCTGCGGGCGCCCCCGACGCGTCACGGACGGCCCACCGACTCCATCGGCTGCGCCGGCTTCGCCGGTGCCCGATGGCGGCGGAACCACGTGCGGGGACGGCGCGGCTCCTGGTCCGGCAGCCAGCCGAAGGCGAGGCAGCTGCCGACGACACCGAGGAGGAGACCGATGAGGAATCCGCCCAGGTTCGAGGTGATCCAGGAGCCCAGGGAGAACAGGACGCCGAGGATCGAGTAGAAGAGCCGCTGCGCGGGGTTGAAGAGGATCAGCAGTCCGCAGATCACCATCAGGACCGGCAGGAGATAGCCGGCCAGACCCTGCATGCCGATGTGCATGACGACCTTCAGCGACGCCTTCTGCGTGAGGAGGATCTCCGCCCCGCCCAGGGTGAGCAGCAGCCCGCCCAGGAACGGGCGGTCCGCCCGCCAGCGCCGGAAGGCGGCCATCAGCAGCCCTTGTCGCTGAAGCTCAGCTTCAGACCGGGAAGCTTGAACACCGCCGCCGTGGTGGCGTAGTTGGTCTGCCGCAGGTTGCCGATGTGGACGGTGTCGGCCTGCTGGCTGAAGACGCCCTTCGGGCCGCGCGTGTGGGACTTGTCGAGCGTGCTGGCGTCGTTGCCGATCTCGATGTTGTCGAAGGACGCGTTGCCCGACAGTTCGGTGGAGTCGGTGGTGAGGTTGGTCGCGGAGACCTTCTGCGACCCCTCCCCGGCCCTGATGAGCAGGTTGGTGCCGCCGAGGTCGACGCTCTGGCAGAGCTTCTCCAGGGTCGCCTTCTTGATCGCGGAGACCACCACGAGGACCTGGCCGCCGGTGTCGCCCTCGTTCGGGCTGCCCTCGGCCATCTGGTCGAGGCCGCCGAACTGGGCGAAGCCCTCGCCGTCGAGGTTGGTCGCGGTGACCGTGAACGGCATTCCGGAGATCGCGAACTGCACACCCAGGGCACCCTGGGCGGTGAGGATCATGAGACCCGCGGCGATCACGGTGGCGGGAACCGCCATCACCGCGGCGCGGCGCGGACGGACCCGCCCACGTCTTGCGGGGCTTGCGGGCGTCTTTGCCGTGGAACCGCTTTCCGGCACTTCGGAGGGCTCGGGGGTGGAACCGGCGGACGAGCTGGCGTCCGAGGACGAGGCCATATTTCTGCTCCCAGGGGCATGGTCAACGCTAGGCAGGGCTTCGGGCGGCACGTTGTCCTGGCACGGACAGCGGATGCGGCGCACGTCTCCCCACAACTCCCGGCGGGTGCAAGGGCTTTCACGTTACGCAGCAGTAGCCGCGACGGAAGTTACCCGCGGTAAGCAGGGAGGGTCAAGCACCTTGTGCAAAAAGGAAGTCGGAGATGTGGCGAAGCGATGGAGGGCAGCTGATTGAACGTCAACTTCCCTACTGCGTCTTGACGTTGAACATCGTTCAGGTCTACAACTCTCCCTGGCTGCGCATGGATCCGTGGCGCCGGATCCGATCGACGGCGTACGCCGTTCCCGGGCTTCATCCCGTTCGCACGGCACCGCATCCCGTTGCACGGCGCTCCGGACCGCCACTCGGCCGCCCGAGCGCCTTTCGCGGACCGACCAGCTGCGCGCTCCGCGTTCACCCCGCCATGGCACCGGCACGGCCACTTCCCCCCTGGGCCGCGTCCGGCCGCCCTGACCGCCGGTCGGTGCCGGAGGCCGTCCTTCGACGCCTCCGGCCGGCCTCCCGGCAGCCGCGGTGGGCCCGTCGGGTTCGGAGTAGGGGCTACGGGCCGGCGGCGGCCACCTCTCCCACCCCACTCCCGAAAACGAGGCACCCGCATGCGTACTCGGACTTCCCTCACCCTGGCCGCCGCCGTCACGGCCCTCGCCCTCTCGGCGGCCGGCCCGGCCTCCGCGGCCGACGGCTCGGTCCTGACCACCGGCGGCGCCGGCGGAACGGCCGTCGCCGTCGGAGACGTGCTCAGCGCGTCCCTGGCCACCGGCACGAACGCCACGCTCTACTCCAGCGCCACCGGCACGAGCGGCATCTCCTGCTCGTCGTCGGCCTTCGTCGCCACGGTGGTCGACAACCCGGCCGCGCCCGGCACGGCCACCGAGTCGGTCACCAGCCACACCTTCGACAGCGCGAGTTGCTCCAGCAACGTGATCGGCGTCCTCGGTGTCACCAGCATCAAGGTCGACAACCTGCCGTACACCACCGCCGTGACCTCCGGCGGCTCCCTCACCATCACCCCGGCCGCCGGTTCGTCCATCCAGACAACCGCCGTGCTGCGTACGCTGCTCGGCAGCATCACCTGTGTCTACCGGGCGCCCAGCCTGTCGGGCACGGCCAACAACGCCGACAACAGCATCTCGTTCACGAACCAGCAGTTCACGAAGTTCTCGGGCTCGTCGCTGTGCTTCAGCAACGGCTTCTTCACGGCCAAGTACGCCCCGGTCACCGACACCACGCAGAGTGGCAGCCCGACGGTCCACGTCAACTGACACCGGCCGGCGGCCCTACGCACGGGTGCGGGGCAGGGAGACGGATCTCCCTGCCCCGCACCCGTGCGCGCACCGCTTGCGCGACCTACTTCAGGTCCTTCTCCTCGATGTAGCCCGAGTCGACGAGCACCTGCTTGTAGTTGGCCTTGTCCACGCTCACCGGCTCCAGGAGGTACGCCGGCACGACCTTCTTGCCGTTGTTGTACGTCCTGGTGTCGTTGAGCGCCGGCTTCGTCCCGTGGACCATGGAGTTGACCATGTAGGCGGTCACCAGCGCCAGCTCGCGGGTGTCCTTGTAGACGGTCTGCGACTGCTCGCTGTCCATGATCGACTTGATCGAGGGCACCTCGGCGTCCTGGCCCGTGACGAGGGGCAGCGGCTTGGCGGCGGTGCCGTAGCCGTGCGCCTTCAGCGCCTTGATGATGCCGAGCGACATGCCGTCGTACGGGGAGAGGACGGCGTCGATGCTCTGGTCGGCGTACTCCGCGTCGAGCAGCTTGTTCATGCGCTTCTCCGCCGTGGGGCCGTCCCAGCGCAGGGTGGTGACTTCCTTGAGCTCGGTCTCCCCGGATCTGACGATCAGGTCGCCGCTCTGGATGTACGGCTCCAGGACCTCCATGGCGGCCTCGTAGAAGTACTTGGTGTTGTTGTCGTCGGGGGAACCCGCGAAGAGCTCGACGGTGAACGGGCCCTTGCCGCTGCCGTTGACGAGCCCGAGGCCCTCCGAGATGTAGTCGGCCTGCAGGGTGCCGACCTTCACGTTGTCGAAGGTCGCGTAGTAGTCGACGTTCGGGCTGCCGAGGATCAGCCGGTCGTAGGAGATCACCGGCACGTTGGCCGATTTCGCCTTCTCCAGGACGTCGGTGAACACCTTGCCGTCGACCGAGGCTATGACCAGCGCGTCGACGCCGCTGTCGATCATGGCCTCGACCTGTGCGACCTGGTTCTTCGGGTCGTTGTCGGCGTACTTGAGGGTGGTGGTGTAGCCGAACCCCTTGAGCTCGTCGACCATGTTCTGGCCGTCGTTGATCCACCGCTGGGACGTCTTCGTGGGCATGGCGATACCCACGGACGCGGCCTTTCCGTCGCTCCCGCTGTCGGATCCCTCGCCACAGCCGGCGAGAGAAAGGGACAGGACCGTCGAAAGGGCCGCAGCTACGGTGGTGCGGGCGCGCATGCTCATTGTTCCTCACTGGATGAAAGGCAGTCGGCGGATCTCGGCGGCCGGCTGTGCACCTGAGGGCGTCCGATCCCGGCCGGACCGGCAGGTCCTGTTGGAGCCGTCCGCGGCGCACGGTTCCTGGCGGAGTCCGTGGTGCGTTCTTTCGGTGCCGAGTTCGAGCCGAGGCTGCCCTGACGGGGTTCGGGACGCCCTGTCTGACGGACCGCACTGCACGTACGGACCGACGGAGGACGCCAAGGTTGATCGGTGCCCGGCCGCGTGGAGCCTTCCGGGGGTGGACTGGTTCACCGGGTTGCGGTGAGGGGTGGAACGTCAGACCGGACGGTATGTCTCTCGCGTTGGGGCTCTGCTGAACCCGCACACGAGCAGGCCGGGATGACCGGCCCCCCACGTGCGCGGACTCGAACGTGGGGTGCGCGGGGCAGCGTATCCCGCCGTGGGGTCACTGTGGCGCTCTTTGGTCACATTAGTTGCGCCGGCGCACGATCAGTGCTGTCAAGGCGCGTGACGCTTGGTGCGTTTTACGGACGATCCCGCTCCAACCGCCGCGCCACGGCTACGCGTTGTCCGGTCGCTCAAACGCCACGTGTCCGGATGTTGCCGCGAGGGCGCACGTGACCGCGGGGGCGTGCGCCGGAGCCGGCGCCGAGCGCGGGCATCACAACTCGTTCGAATGGCTTGGCCTGCCGTTCGACACAGAGCGGGACAGTCGGATCGATGACGGACATTCACACCGGATCGCGGTCCTGAGCCGACGGGCCTGCCTCAGGAGCCCGCGTCGCAGCACCCCTCAAGTCGCATCAGCCGTCCGGCCTCCAGCCAGTCCACCTCTTGCGCCGCACGACGGTTGGCGGGCGCGGACACGGGCTCGTACGCGGCCACGAGGTCGTCGGTCGTGTACGGGACCCCGCCCCGGAGCACGGCGACCGTACGGACGAGGGTGTCGAAGTCGGTGAAGGGGTCGCCGTCCACCACGGTCAGGTCGGCGAGCCTGCCCGGCCGGACCGTGCCGAGGTCGCCTTCGAGGCCGAAGAGCCGCGCGGGCAGCACGGTGACCGTCCGCAGGGCCTCGGCCGGGGACAGGCCGCCCCGGTGCAGGGCGCGCAGGCCGAGGTGGAGGGAGAGGCCGACCGGCACGAGCGGCTGGTCGGTGCCGAGGGCGACGAGTCCGCCCGCGGCCAGGATCCGCCGGTAGATGTCGGTCTCCGTGCGCAGGGTGGCGAGTTGGGCCGCGGTCGGCGGGACGGTCGCCCCCTGCTGGACGAGCGTGCTGTCCCAGGGCGGCATGACGGCGGTCACCCTGGGGTCGTCCGCCAGCCCAGGGTCCGCGCCGAGCAGGGGCGCGGAGGTGAAGGGGGTGGCGATGAGTCCGAAGTCGACGCCCCGGGCGGTGTAGATCTCCAGCAGATCCTGGTAGGCATGCCCCGTCGAGGTGGTCGCATGGCCGAACTCGTAGCGCTGGGTGGCCTGCAGATGGGTCGTCAGGTCCTGGCCCAACTGGACTCCGGGCGAGAGCAGATGACTGCCCGAGCGCACACCGAGCCGCTCGTGCCCGAACCGAGCCGCCTCCTCCATCACCCAACCGGGCGCCCGCACATAGGTTTTGACGAAGTCCCAGTCCAGCGCCGCGCCCCGCTCCAGCGAGCGCCGCAGCCCGTCCCTCGTACGGTGGGCGCGACCCATGCTGTAGGCGACCCGGGAGCCGTCAAGGAGTTCGCCGGTGGTGAGCAGCCTGGGCCCGGCGAGCTGACCGGCTGTCACTGCTTCGCGGATACGCGCCTGTTCGTGGGCGAAACCGCCGAGGGACACGGCGGTGGTGATGCCGTACGTGAGCTGGCCGACCGTCTGGCGGCCTCCGTAGGTGGCCTGCCAGGGGTGGGTGTGCGTGTCCCACAGTCCGGGGACGACGGTCTTGGCCGACGCGTCGATACCGGTCGTCGCCGCGCGTCTGCGGTGCGGCTCGACGGCGGTGACACGTCCGCCGCGGACGACGATGTCGACGTCCTCCCGTACGGACTCGCCCGTGCCGTCCCAGAGCCGCCCGGCGTGCACCACGGTGTCGGCGGGCACGGGGCTGCGCCGGTCCAGCGGCACCCGGACGGTACGGGCCGGTCCGCCACCGACGCCGATCAGCCGCAGTGCGGCTCCGGAGAGGTACAGCAGGGTCCTCGAGTCGCCGGACCAGGAGGGGTGGTCGGCCGGTTCGGTGGTGAGGGTGCGCAGGGCGCCGCGCGGGGTGCCGTCCGGCGTGACGGGCAGCAGGCAGAGCGCCGATTCGACGATCACCGCCATCCAGCGGCCGTCCGGCGACCAGACGGGGCCCGAGTCGTACCGGTCGGCGATCGACACATGCGGTGCCACCGCGTGCAGCCGGTCCCTCCCGGTCGTGGTGTCGACGACCCGGACGAGGTTGTAGCCCTCCCGGAAGCGGAGGTTGAGCCGGTTGCGGTCGCAGAACGCCACGTACCGGCCGTCGGGCGACCAGCTGGGCCGGCCGGGCAGCCCTCCCGCGCCGAGCGGGTTCGCGAGCACCTTCTCCGTGCCGCCTCCGAGGTCAAGGACGACGAGCCGGCCGGTCAGGTCCAGGCAGGCGAGATGTGTCCCGTCGGGCGAGAGCGCGGGATGGACCCGTCCGCCGGTCGCGAGGGCGCTCTCCTCGCCGGTGGCCGGATCCAGCCGGTACACACCGAGCAGACCGTCCCGGTCGTCCGCGTACAGCAGCGCACGTCCGTCCCGCGACCACGAGGGCCCGAGCAGATACTCCGTGGCCGCCGCCCGGCGCAGCCGCTTCGGCGCCGCGCCTCCCGAACTGTTCGCCAGCCAGAGCGAGTTGAGCGCGGCGAAGGCGATGTGCCGTCCGTCGGGCGAGAGCGCGGGCAGATGGATACCCCGCACCGGCCGGGCCCGCCCCTCCCCCAGGTCGTACTCCTTGACCTCGTAGCGCGGCCGGTCCACGGGCAGCACCCCCTCGAAGGGGACGGTGTCCGCCTCCGACGGCTTCTCCGGCCGTACGAGGGTGAAGTCGCCGTCGACGGTGAGCAGCAGCTCGCCCGCCGGTGTCCAGCGCGGCGGTACCGGCGCGACGTCCCCTGCGACGGCGACGGGTTCGCCGTCGACGACGAGCGTGCAGGAGCCGTTGGGGGCCGCGGTGGTCCGCAGATAGGCCAGCCGGCGGCCGTCCGGTGCCAGGGCGGGAGTCATGAGCTGGGCGGTCGTGGTGTCGGTGTGCTCCACCACGACCGGGCCTGTGCCGGAGGCGGGGACGGCGGCGACGGTCCGGGCGTCGAGTCCCACGCCGTTGGCGGTGGTGACACCCTTCGCGCGCACGAACAGGATGCGCTCCCCGTCCGGCGACCAGGTGGGGTCGAAGTCCTCCCAGGCCCCGTCCTGCACGGGGCCGGTCTGGCCGGGCAGCCCCGTCACCCGGCGGATGCCGCCGGTACGCAGGTCCAGCACATGGATGCGGTACGGGCTGCCGGCCACCGGGTCGCCGCCGCGCTCGGAGGCGAAGGCGATACGGGTGCCGTCGGGCGACCAGGCCGGGCCGCGGTCGTCGAAGGGCCCGTCGGTGCGCCGGCGTACGTCGGACCCGTCGGGCCGCATCGTCCAGAGGTGGAAGCCGCCGCCCCGGTAGGCGCAGAAGGCGACGAGGCCGCCGTCCGGCGCGTACACGGGCCGGTTCGGTTCGAGGCCCGCCGGGGTGAGCGGGACGGCCCTGCCTCCGGTGCGCGGCAGCGACCACAGGACGTTCTGGATCTCGGCGATCAGCCGGTCCCCGCCGGGCGCGAGGGTCGCCGCACCGTTGGTGGCCCCGGTGAAGGACAGGAAGAGCCCGGTACGCGGCTGCGCGGCGGCGGGTGCGAGGCCGATGGCGGTGACGGCACCGGCGGCACCCGCGGCCGCGAGGAGCCGGCGGCGGGAGAGGGAGAGGGCGGCGTCGCCCGGGTCTCGGTCCATGACTCAGCACGCTCGCGCATCATCCGGCCCGTGGGCAACACCGCCATTCCCGCCAACCGGGTGCCGTGTTGACGACGTGTCAGCTCCTGGTGCCGCTGCCGTGCAGGGTGCGTGCCAGCCTCGGGCCCAGCCAGCGCTTGAGCCTGCGCAGGGATTCGAGCCGCCCGGCCGCCCGGTCGAGCCGGTAGTAGAGCTGCGGCGGCACGTACGGCAGCAGCGGCGAGTGCCGCTGGCCGAGGAGCGCGAACATCTGCGCCGGAGGCAGGTCGATGTACCGCGGCAGGTTCTCGTACCACTGGGCGCTGTGGCGGGCCGCGCTCTGCACGGACAGCAGCTCGGCCTTGCGCACCTTCTCGTACGCGGCCAGGGCCGGGGCCAGTTCGGCCTGCCCGGACCCGGTCCGCCCGCCGAGCGCGTCCGCCAGGGCGATGGCGTCCTCCAGGGCGAGGGTGGTGCCCGCGCCGATGGAGTAGTGCGTGGTGTGGGCGGCGTCGCCGAGCAGGACGACGTTCCCGTGGGACCAGGTGCGGTTGGTGACGGTGCGGAAGGTGAGCCACTGCGCGCTGCCGCCCGCGGTCGCCCGTCCGATGAGCCGGTGGCCGTCCAGCAGCTTGACGAAGAGCTCTTCCAGGAGGGCGAGCCCCTCGGCCTCGTCGGCCCGGTCGAGGCCCAGGCCCGTCCAGGTCTCCGGCGAGCACTCGACGACACAGGTGCTGCGGTCGTCACCGAACCCGTAGGCGTAGCACCAGATCCAGCCGTGCGGTGTCTCCACGAAGGCGAAGGTGAACGCCTCGAAGACCTTCGTGGTGCCCAGCCAGATGTAGCGGTTCCGGCCGAACGCGGTCTCGGTGCCGAAGTGGGCGGCGTGGCGCTCGCGCACCCCGCTTCGGACGCCGTCGCAGGCGACGACCAGGTCGGCGTCGGGCAGCGCGGCCCCGTCGGCGACCTCGTCCTCGAACTCGACGCGTACGCCGAGGGAGCGGGCCCGTTCGGTGAGGATGTCCAGCAGCCGTCCGCGTCCGATGCCGAAGCCCTCGTCGCCGTGGTGCGTGGTCGTACGGTCGCCGACGTGCGCCACACCGTCGCTCCAGCGGACCGAGTTCTCCCGCACGGCCCGCGCCGACTCGGGATCACCCGCCTCCAGCTTGTCGAGCAGGCTCGCCCAGTACGTCACCCCCCAGCCGTAGGTCGAGCCGGCGGGGTTCCGTTCATGGACGGTGATCTCGTGGCCCGGGTCCTGGCGCTTCAGCAGGATCGAGAGGTACAAGCCGGCGGGCCCACCGCCGACGCAGGCGATCTTCACGCGCACATCCCACATTCATCAGTCGAGTGTCACTCAAGGTCGTCGATCGACGACAAAGAGTAGGGGTGCGGCGGGCGGCCCCGGGACGCACCGCGCCGTATGCCGGACCGGCCCGACTGTGATGACAGAGTGAACCTGGGCATCCGGACCACAGCACCGGACGCACCTGGGAAGGGCTCATGGACACCAACTTGTGGATTCTGGTCATCGTCGCCGCGGTCGTACTGGCGGCGGCGCTCGCGGGGGCGGTCGTCCTGACCGTCCGCCTGGTCCGCACGCGGCGGAACCTGCGCCGCGCCGGGCTGCCGACGGGCCCGCGCTGGGTCTTCTGGGGAGCGATCGCCTATGTCGTGCTGCCGACCGACCTGATGCCCGACCCGGCCTATTTCGACGACATCGCCGTACTGCTGCTGGCGCTGAGGTCGATGCGCGCTTCGTCCGCCCCGCTGCGCCGGGACAGCCGCGAGTCTGCTTGGCTGGCCCCGTCAGACAAGGACCTCTAGGGTCGGGACGATCATGCAGGCAGACATCCGTCAAGTCGCCGACGGCATCCATCTCGTGCACGGCAGCAACACCAACTGGGTGATCCTCACCGAGGGGGACGCCGTCACCCTCGTGGACACGGGCTACCCCGGTGACCGCGAGAAGGTGCTCGCGTCCCTGGCCGCCGTGGGCAGTTCACCCGAGGCCGTCACGGCCGTTCTCGTGACGCACGCCCACAACGACCACCTCGGGTCTGCCGAGTACCTGAGCAGCACCTACGGCACGCCCGTCTACACCCATGAGGCCGAAGTCCCGCACGCGCGACGGGACTTCCTCCACCAGGTGTCCGTCGGACAGGTCCTCAAGAACGCCTGGCGGCCCGGTGTGGTGCCGTGGGCCGTGCACGCGCTGCGGTCCGGCGGCACCGCCCACGTGCCGGTCGCCGAGCCGCGCGCGTTCCCCGGTGAGGGGGCGCTCGATCTGCCCGGCCGTCCCGTGCCCGTGCACACCCCCGGGCACACGGCCGGCCACTGCGCCTTCCATCTGCCCGAGGCGGGCGTGGTGATATCGGGCGACGGGCTGGTCAACGGCCACCCCACCTCACGGGTGGCGGGGCCGCAGCTGCTGCCCGTCATGTTCCATCACGACCGGGGCGGCGCGCTGGCCTCGCTCGACGCGTTCGAGGCACTGCCGGGCGACATCCTGCTGCCCGGACACGGTCCCGTGCACCGCGGCTCGGTACGGGAGGCGGCGGGGCGGGCACGGGAACGGGCGGTCTGACGGGCCCTCACCCGAACCCGAAGTGCCGCTCGGAGCAGCCCGGTTCGGCTCTGCTCAGTTCAGCTCAGTTCAGTTCAGTTCAGCTCTGTTGGGCGGCAGGCGGGGCGTCGCCGCGTACCGTCGCGAGGTACGCGGCGATGGCGTCCCGGTTGCGGGCGAGACAGTCGATACGGCGGGTCATGCGGTCGAGTTCGCATTCGAGGGTGGCCAGCATCTCCGGGGTCGGGTCGGGGAAATGGATGGCGCTGGGCTTGTCGAGGCAGGGCAGGATCTGCTTGATGATGCGGGTCGGCAGTCCGGCGTCGAGCAGGCCCCGGATCTGCTGCACCCGGTCCACGAGGTGTTCGTCGTAGGAGCGGTAGCCGTTCGTGCAGCGTTCGGGGGTGATCAGCCCCTGTTCCTCGTAGTAGCGCAGCAGCCGCGGGGGCGTCCCCGTGCGCTTCGACAGCTCTCCGATCCGCATACGACCGACCTCGCGCTTCGCCACTTGACCTTCACACTCATGTGAGGGTTCGAGCATACGCGGCATGACCACTCGGATCACTGGAACCCGTCACTCCGAACCGACCCCTCCACCACCGCGAGTCGCTCGTGACGGCCTGCCCCTCGCCGCTCTGCTGGCCCTGGCCACCGCCGTGTTCGTCACCAGTCTCACCGAGACACTGCCCGCGGGGGTGCTGCCCGCGATGAGCGCCGACCTCGGGGTCGGCGAGTCCGCGATGGGGCAGTCGGTGACCGTCTACGCGGCAGGGACCGCGCTCACCGCGATCCCGCTGTCCGCGGCCACCGCCGGATGGCGGCGCAAGCGCCTGCTGCTGACGGCGACGGCGGGCTTCGCCGTCGCCAACACCGTGACCGCCGTGTCCGCGAACTATCCCCTCACCATGGTGGCGCGGTTCGTCGCCGGGGTGGCCGCGGGGCTGGCCTGGGCTCTGCTCGCGGGGTATGCGCGCGGGCTCGTTCCCGCACGTCTGCAAGGACGGGCGGTCGCCGTGGTGATGACCGGGATTCCCGTCGCGCTGTCGCTGGGGGTGCCTGCGGGGACCTTTCTCGGTGAGACGCTCGGCTGGCGGGTGACGTTCTCGCTCATGACCGTGCTCGCCGTCGTCCTGCTCGGATGGATCGGCGTGGCCGTGCCGGATCTGCCGGGCCGGCGGCGGGAGCGGCGGGTGCCGGTGCTGGGGGCGCTGCGGGTGCCCGGGGTCTCACCGGTGCTGTTCGTCACGCTGGCGTTCGTACTGGCCCACACGATTCTGTACACGTACATCGCCACGTTCCTCGACCGGCTGGGCATGGGTGGGTCGACGGATGTCGTGCTGCTGGTGTTCGGTGCGGCGTCCCTGGTGGGCATCTGGTTCGTGGGGGCGCGGATCGACCGGTGGCTGCGCGCTCTGACGCTCGCGAGCGCACTGCTGGTCGCGACGGCCGCGGCGCTGCTGGCGGTGCCGGCCGACAGCCCCGTACTCGTCTACGCGGCGGCGGCGCTGTGGGGGCTCGGGTGGGGCGGCGCGCCCACGCTGCTGCAGACGGCGGTGGCGGACGCGGGCGGGGACTCCGCGGATGCGGCGCAGGCCCTGCTGGTCACGCTGTGGAACGCGGCGATGGCAGGGGGCGGGGTGGTGGGAGGCGCCCTCCTGAACCGCTTCGGCGCGGGGGCGTTCCCTTGGAGCGCGGGGGTGTTGCTGGTACCGGTGATTGTGGCGGTGGGCGTGGCCCGGGAACACGGCTTCCCGCCCCGGGCGGTGCGGTAGCTGTACGCGTGCGGCCCGGTGGGGGTTGCCCGCGCCCCTTTTGGTTCGTACCCGTCTGCGAACCCGCCGTGGCTGACCGCGCAGTTCCCCGCGCCCCTTGCGGGGAGGGGGCGCCGGATTCATGTTCGGCTGCGGGCGCGTCATGGTTGGCCGCGCCGTTCCTCGCGCCCCTTGCGGGGCGGGGGCTGGGGGTGTGCCTCGCTGCGGGCGCGTCGTGGCTGAGCGCGCCGTTCCCCGCGCCCCTTAAGGCACGGGGCAAAGCTCAGGCCCCCTAAGGGGCGCGGGGAACTGC
>NZ_JBHXTO010000079.1:0-44464 GCF_042677425.1 Streptomyces sp. NPDC127119
CCGGCCCGGCCGCCCCCGACGGCGCCGTCGTCTTTTGGGGCGCGGTTACCGGGGCCACCTCCAACGACGGCGCTTTCTTTTGAGGACGTGGCCGGCCACGACGGCGCCGTTGTTTTTGGGGGCGCGGGGAACTGCGCGACCGGCCACGACGGTGCGGTCGATTTCGGGGTGCGGTCCGCCACGACGGCGCCGCAGACGAAAACGCCAGGCCCTCCCACCCCTGGTCCCGGGACTGAACTGGCCGGTATACAAGGGCAGTCACTCGCCGTCCAGGACACAGGGGGAACCTCCATGAACCGTCGCACCCAGCACGACAGGCCCGCGTCGAAGCGCCGCCGCGCGACAGCCGTGGCCGCGGCCGTCACCGGCTGCGCCCTCGTCATCGCCTCCGGCGCACCCGTGGCGGCACACGGCGGAGGCCCCGGCAAAGGCCACGGCGGGCACGACAAGCGCACGGACTACGCCGCCCTCGGCGACTCCTACACCTCGGGCCCGCTGATACCGAAACAGGTGGACGCGAACTGCGCGCGCTCCGACCGGAACTACCCCTCACTCGTCGCCGCGGAGCGAAAAGTGTCCACGTTCAAGGACGTGAGCTGCTCCGGCGCCACGACCGAGCACATGTGGAAGGCCCAGGGCACCAACCCTCCGCAGCTCAACGCCCTGAAGCGGGGCACCGACCTGGTGACCGTCCAGATCGGCGGCAACGACTTCGGGTTCGGCTCCATCATCGGCACCTGCGCGCAGGTGAGCGCGCAGGACCTCGCCGGGAACCCGTGTCAGCGCCACTACACGACGGCGTCCGGCGCCGACCAACTGGCGCTGAAGATCCTCGACACCGCTCCGAAGCTCGCCGCCGTCCTGCGGGCCGTGCACGCCAGGGCGCCGCACGCGCGCGTGGTCGTCGTCGGCTATCCGGACCTCCTGCCGGAGGACGGCAGCGGCTGCTACCCCTCGGTACCGTTCGCGGCGAAGGACTTCCCCTATCTGCGCGACACCGGTAAGCGCCTCAACCTGATGATGCGCGTCGTGGCGAAGGTGAACCACGCGGAGTACGTCGACACGTACGCGCCCACGATCGGCCACGACATGTGCAAGGCCCCGGCGGTCCGCTGGATCGAACCCCTGCAGCCGGCCTCGCCCGCGGCCCCGGCACACCCCAACGCCAAGGGCGAGGCGGCCATGGCGGGCGCCGTCCTGAAGCAGCTGCGCAAGGGGCACAGCCACTGACGGACATCCCTTTCCCGTCCGCTTTCCCCCGGTGCCGGAGCCGACTCGCCGGTCGCAGGAGGTACGTCGGCTCGTCTTGTTGAGGGATCACCATGTGCGATGAGGGGACTCGGGGGCACAGGGGAGTGGGGGAAGCCCGACAGTACGCGGCCGGTGAAAGGGATGAACATCGTGGTACGATCGAAGATCTTGGTGGTGGGAGCGGGCTTCGCGGGAGTGGAGTGCGTGCGCCGCCTGGAGCGCAAACTGGGACCCGACGAGGCCGACCTGGCGCTGGTGACACCGTTCTCCTACCAGCTCTATCTGCCACTGCTGCCGCAGGTCGCCTCGGGGGTGCTGACCCCACAGTCGATCGCCGTGTCGCTGCGCCGCAGCCGCAGGTACCGCACCCGCATCATTCCCGGCGGTGCCATCGGCGTGGACGTGAAGGCCAAGGTCTGCGTCGTCCGCAAGATCACGGGCGAGATCGTCAACGAACGCTACGACCAGATCGTGCTGGCACCGGGCAGCGTCACCCGTACCTTCGACATCCCGGGCCTCGTCGACAACGCCCGCGGTATGAAGACGCTCGCCGAGGCCGCGTACGTCCGTGACCATGTGATCTCGCAGCTCGACATCGCCGATGCCAGCCACGACGAGGACGAGCGGGCGGCCCGGCTCCAGTTCGTGGTGGTCGGCGGCGGCTACGCCGGTACCGAGACCGCCGCGTGCCTGCAGCGTCTGACGCACAACGCGGTCAAGCGCTACCCGAGGCTCGACCCGAAGCTGATCAAGTGGCATCTGATCGACATCGCCCCGAAGCTGATGCCCGAACTGGGCGACAAACTCGGCACCAGCGCCCTGCAGATCCTGCGCAGGCGCGGCATCGAGGTCTCGCTGGGCGTGTCCATCGAGAAGGCGGGCCCCGAAGAGGTCACCTTCACCGACGGCCGGGTGATCCCGACCCACACGCTCATCTGGACCGCGGGAGTCGCGGCCAGCCCGCTCATCGCGACCCTGGGCGCCGAGACGGTCAAGGGCCGCCTCGCGGTCAGCTCGGAGATGTCCCTGCGCGGCCACGACGGCGTCTTCGCACTCGGCGACGCCGCCGCCGTACCGGACGAGGCCAAGGACGTGGCGGGCGCCGTCTGCCCGCCGACCGCCCAGCACGCGATGCGCCAGGGCAAGCACGTCGCCGACAACGTCATCGCCTCGCTGCGCGGTCAGCCGCTGACGCCGTACGTCCACAAGGACCTGGGACTCGTCGTCGACCTCGGCGGCTTCGACGCCGTGTCCAAGCCGCTCGGCATCGAACTGCGCGGCCTGCCCGCCCTGGTCGCCGCCCGCGGCTACCACTGGGGGGCGCTGCGCACCAACGTGGCGAAGGCCCGGGTGGCGACGAACTGGGTGCTGAACTCCCTGGCCGGTGACGATTTCGTCCGTACGGGGTTCCAGTCGCGTACGCCCGCGACGCTGCGGGACTTCGAGTACACGAACGCGTATCTGACGCCGGAGGAGATCCGGGAGCGCACCCAGGCCGGGTGACGACCGCGTCCGTGCCGGTGCCGGTGCGGCTGCCGATGCCGGGAAGGTGACCTGGAGGACGGGCCTTCCGGTGCGTACCGAGAGGGGCGCACGCCGATCCGCGGCGTGCGCCCATCTTTTTGCCGCCGAGGTGCTCCACAACCCTCGCCCTGTTCCCCGGCGACACCGGGCGGGCCGCGCGCATCCCCGCGGGAGCACCAGAGAATCACCGCAAGAGCCTCCGCGAATCACCGCAGGATCAGCAAGGCCTCCGTGGGTACCATCGTCGTGCCCGTCACCTCCCACGCACCACGCGGACACCGCCCACCACACAACAGCGCAACGGGGCCCACGGCCCCCCACCACACGATGGGGTAACCAGTGCTTTTGAAAACCTTCGGCTGGTCGTTCGCGGTCACCGCGCTCGCCCTGGTCGCAGCGGTCTTCTACGGAGGGTGGACCGGCTTCGGCATCGTGGCGATCCTCGCCATCCTCGAAATCTCCCTGTCGTTCGACAACGCGGTCGTCAACGCCGGAATCCTGAAGAAGATGAGTGCCTTCTGGCAGAAGATCTTCCTCACCGTCGGTGTCCTCATCGCCGTGTTCGGTATGCGGCTGGTCTTCCCCGTCGTCATCGTGGCGGTCAGCGCCTCCATGGGCCCGATCGAGGCCGTCGACCTCGCCCTCACGGACAAGGACCGCTACCAGCAACTGGTCACCGACGCCCACCCGTCGATCGCCGCCTTCGGTGGCATCTTCCTGCTGATGATCTTCCTCGACTTCATCTTCGAGGACCGGGACATCAAATGGCTCGGCTGGCTGGAGCGCCCGCTCGCCAAGCTCGGCAAGGTCGACATGCTGTCGGTCTGCATCGCCCTGATCGTGCTGCTGATCACCTCCCTGACCTTCGCGGCCCACGCCCACCAGCACGGTGGCGCGCACGCCGACAAGGCGGAAACGGTCCTGCTCTCCGGTATCGCGGGCCTGGTCACGTACATGATCGTGGGTGGTCTCTCGGGTCACTTCGAGAACCGGATCGAAGAGGACGAGGAACGCGAGCAGGAGGCGCAGGGCGAGGCCGAACGCAGCGGCAAACCCCGCTCAGCGGTCGCCCTGGCCGGCAAGGCCGCGTTCTTCATGTTCCTCTACCTCGAAGTCCTGGACGCCTCCTTCTCCTTCGACGGCGTGATCGGCGCGTTCGCCATCACCAACGACATCGTCCTGATGGCACTGGGCCTCGGCACCGGCGCGATGTACGTCCGTTCGCTGACCGTGTACCTGGTCCGCCAGGGCACCCTCGACGACTACGTCTACCTGGAGCACGGCGCGCACTACGCGATCGGCGCCCTGTCCGTCATCCTCCTCGTCACCATCCAGTACGAGATCAACGAGGTGATCACCGGTCTGGTCGGTGTCGTCCTGATCGCCTGGTCCTTCTGGTCCTCCGTGCGCCGCAACACGGCACTCGCCAAGGAGGGCTCGGGGGACCCGGCCGATCCGGACAGGGCCGGGGCCCCGACCGGTTCCTGACACCCCGGCAGCACTTCCGTCCTGTCACCGAGGATCTTTGTCCATGGCCCCACCCCGCCGCCGACGGCGAGGGTGGGGCCATGAGTCGTTTCGGCACACACGCGGGTACGAGGCTGCCGGCCGGGCTCGTCGCGCTGGCGCTCGGCGGGTTCGGCATCGGCCTGACCGAGTTCCTGATCGCCGGTCTGCTGCCGCAGGTGGCGTCGGGTTTCGCGGTGTCCGAGGCGGCGGCGGGCCGGCTGATCTCCGGCTACGCGCTGAGTGTCGCCTTCGGTGCGATGGCGCTGACCGCGGCGACGGCACGACTGCCCCGCAAGGAGGTGCTGGCCGGCCTGGTGGCGCTGTTCGTCGTCGGCAACCTGCTCTGCGCCCTCGCGCCGAACTACGAGGTGATGCTGCTCGGACGGATCGTCGCGGCGCTGTGCCACGGCTCGTTCTTCGGCATCGGCTCGCTGGTCGCCCGCGCTCTGGTCGCGCCGGAGAGGAAGTCCCGCGCGGTGGCGGTCATGTTCGCCGGACTGACGGTCGCGAACGTGCTGGGCGTGCCCTTCGGCGCCCTGGTCGGCGAACGCTGGGGCTGGCGCGCGGCCTTCTGGGCGGTCACCGCGATCGGCGTACTCGCACTCGCGGGCATCGTCGCCCTGGTACCGCCGGACGCGAAGGAGACGCGGTCGGCTGCGGCGACGACGGGCGGGCCGCGGGCCCAGCTCCGCGCGTTCCGGTCCTGGCAGGTGTGGCTGACACTGACGGCCACCGGGCTCGGCTACGGCGGCATGTTCGGCGCGTTCACCTACATCGCGTACACGTTCACCGAGGTCGGCGGCTTCTCCGCGACGGACGTCGCCTGGCTGCTGATGGTGTACGGGGTCGGTCTGGTCGTCGGCAACATCGTCGGCGGGCGAGCGGCCGACCGTGACCGCGACCACGCACTGGTCCTCGCCCTGCTCGGACTCGCCGTCACCCTGGCCCTGTTCGGCCTGCTGGCCCACAGTGCCGTCGCATCGGTGGTCCTGGTGTTCCTGATGGGGGTGTTCGGGTTCGCCGCTGTGCCCGGCATGATCACACGCGTCACCGACCACGCCCACGGGGCGGCGCTGGCGGCGAGCGCCAATGTGTCCGCGTCCAACCTCGGCAACGCGCTCGGCGCCTGGCTCGGCGGTCTGGCCATCACCGCGGGCCTCGGCTACACCGCACCCCTCCACGTCGGCGCGGGAATCACCCTGATCGCCGTCGCGGTCATGGCCGTTGCCGCACGACAGGCACGGACGCCCGTGCGGCAGCCCGAGCACCACGTGCCCGGTGCCTGACGGCCGGCGGCGGTCCGGCGGGCTGCCCTCGCCGCCGGAGGGCGTCACCGTGGGCCGCCACGAGAACCTCCGGTTCGACCGGCGGCGCCGACCTCGACGAGACTGGAGGAGACACGACAGCCGTTCCCCCCACCAGTAGGTCGGTAGATGCAGCAGCCACAGAACGAACTCGGCGCCTTCCTGCGAGCGAACCGCGCCCGCACCGAACCGACCGACGTCGGCCTGCCCGCCGGTGGCGGCAGCCGCAGGGTCGCGGGTCTGCGACGCGAAGAGGTGGCCGTACTGGCCGGTGTGAGCGCCGACTACTACGCACGCCTGGAACAGGGGCGTGAGCGCAACCCCTCACCGCAGGTGGTCGACGCGGTGGGCCGGGCCATGCGACTGACACCGGACGCGCGGACCCACCTCTTCCGGCTGGCCGGCCTGCACCCCGCGCTCACCTCCGCCGCGGGCCGCGACCTGGTCCACCCCTCGCTGCTGCACCTCCTGGACGCCTTCCCCGGGGCCGCCGCCTATGTCCTGAGCCCCGCCTTCGACGTACTCGCGAAGAACGCCGTCGCCACCGCGCTCCTCGCCCCCTTCGAGGGCACGCCGAACATGGTCCGCGTCCTGTTCCAGCACCCGCGTGCGCGAGAGGTCTTCGTCGACTGGGCCGTCGTGGCACGCGCCACCGTGCACGCCCTGCGACTGCACGCGGGCCGCTTCCCCGACGACCCCGACATCGGCGGCCTGGTGTCCGAGCTGTCCCGGGCGGCACCGGACTTCCGGCGCCTGTGGCAGGAGAACGAGGTGGAGAACCTGGCCCGCGCGTACAAGGTGTTCGTCCTGCCCGGCGCCGGTCGCATCGAGCTGACGTACCAGACCTTCGACGTGCACGACGCTCCCGGGCAGCAGCTCCTGGTCGGCGTACCCGAACCGGGCAGCGCGAGCGCCGCGGCGATCGAGTCCCTTCTGGCACCGGCCGAACGCGGAGCGGTGTCCGACGAGCGGCGGTGACCACCGGGTGGACCTGGGCGGCGACCCCTGAGAAACCAGGACCGTAGGTGTCCGGATCTGCTCCTAGCCTGGACGCGAGGCACACGGCACCGGGCGGATCACCGCTCCGGACGGGCCTCTTCCGCAGTCCCCACCCTCTGCCCGGTTCATTTGGGAGCACACCATGTCAGCCACCCCGCGCCTGCTCGTCTACGGAGCCACCGGCTACACCGGGAAGCTCGTCGCCGAGCACGCCAAGGAGTCCGGCCTCGACGTCGTCGTGGCCGGCCGCGACCCGGAGCGCGTCAAGGCGCTCGGCGACCAACTCGGCGTCGAGAGCCGCGCCTTCACGCTCGACGACCCCGCGCTCGTCCGTGCCGCGCTCGACGACATCACCGTCGTCCTGAACGTCGCCGGCCCCTTCCACCGCACCGCACGCCCGCTGATGGACGCCTCCATCGCCCAAGGCGTCCACTACCTCGACACCACCGCCGAATACGACGTCTTCGCCACCGCGCGCTCCCGGCACGCCGAGGCCACGGCCGCCGGAGTGATGGTCATGTCCGGCGTCGGCTGGGACGTCGTCCCCAGTGACTCCGTGGCCGCCCACGCCGCCGCACGCGTCACCGAGCCCACCACCCTGCGCCTCGCCCTCAAGCTCCTCAGCGCCACCCCCGAGGAGGCACAGGGCCTGAACCTCTTCTCCCGCGGGTCCATCGTCAGCGCCACCGAAGGCATCGGCGACCTCGGCACACTGGTCCGCACCGACGGGGACATCGTCGCGCTGCCGGAACCCAAGGTGGCCTCCTTCGACTTCGGCGACGACGGCCCCGAGGAGTCCGTGTCCGTGTCCATGGGTGACCTGATCACCAGCCACTACGCGCTCGGCATCCCCTCGATCGAGGTGTACGTGCAGGTCGGACAGCCCCTTCCCGTCGACCTCGACCTCTCGGCGCTGCCCGACGGGCCGACCGCGCGGGAGCGGGAGGTGGGACGCAGCAAGGTCGTCGCCGAGGTGACGGGCCGGGACGGCACCGTGGTCCGCTCCCTGATCGACACACCCACGGGATACCGCTTCACCCAGCTCTCGTCCGTGGAGATCGCCCGCCGCGTGCTCGCCGGCTCCTTCACACCCGGCTTCCAGTCACCTTCCTCCGCCTACGGGCCCGAGCTGGCCCTGGCCGTCGGCGACACACACATCAAGGACCTGTAGGCAGCCGCAGCCTGGGTGTGGGACTCCTAGGCAGACACGTCCTTCTTGATGGGGCGCCGCTCGACCAGACTGACGGTGTTCGCCCGACGGAGGCGGACGGAACCCCTGGTGAAAGGCCACCGCCATGTCGTCCCCCACTGCCCCGATGTCGAGCGCCCGACAGATCGAGAACCTCATCGCCCGCTACTCCCACCTCGTCGACGAGGGCGACTTCGCGACATTCGGCGCACTCTTCGAGAACGCCGACTTTGTGTCCGGCGAGGTGAGCCTTCGCGGCGGCAAGGCCATCGAGGAGCTGATCGGCTCGATGCTCGTCGTGCACGACGACGGGACCCTGCGCACCCGGCACATCACCACGAACATCCTGATCGAGGTCGACGAGGACGACGACAGCGCCGAGGCACGCTCGTACTACAACATCCTCCAGGCGGTACCCGGTCTCCTGCCGCTGCAGATGGTCGCGGGAGGCCGGTACCACGACCGCTTCGAGCGGCGCGACGGCACCTGGTCCTTCGCACGACGGGAGGTCACCATCGACTTCACCGGCGACACCCGCTACCACCTGAAGGCCCCGCAGGACGCCTGAAACCTGCCGGAGAAGTCATCTGGCAACGCCCTGGGGGAGTTCCTACGGGCCTGCCGGTCCCGGCTGACTCCCGCGGACGTCGGTCTGGGCCCCGGCGGCCGTCACCGACGGGTCGAAGGACTGCGCCGGGAGGAAGTCTCCGTCCTGTCGCAGGTCAGCGTCGACTACTACAGCAGGCTCGAACAGGGCAGGGAGAGACACCCCTCACCCCGGATCGCCGAAGCACTGGCCAAGGCCCTCCGGCTGGACCAGGACACACGAAACCACCTGTTCCGTCTCGCCGGACTCGATCCCGGCCTGCGCCCCGACGACCCCCGTCGGCACGTACACCCCGAACTGCTCCGCCTGCTGGAGCGGTCGCACCCGTCGGCGGCCTACGCCCTGAGCCCGTCGTTCGACGTCCTGGCGGCCAACGCGGAGGCGAGGGCACTGCTGTCACCGCTCCGCAGAGTCGGCGGCCCGGCCGGTGCCGACGGCCAACTGAACCTGATCCGCGCCCTGTTCACCCATCCGCAGGCCAGAAGCTACTACGCCCAGTGGCCGCTCGCCGTGACCGCCTCCCTGCACACACTGCGCCTCAACGCCGCCCGGCTGCCGGAGGACATCGAGATCGCGGACCTCGTCGCCGACCTGTCCACCGGGACGGCCGGCTTCGCAACGGCCTGGCAGGACGGGTCGGCAGCCTCCCTGGAGCACGCGTACGGGACCGTCGTCCACCCCGCGGCCGGACGTGTCGCGCTCACGTACCGCGTCCTCGGTGTACCGGCCGCCCCGGGACAGCACCTGCTGATCGGCACTCCCGCCCCGGGGAGCCGCAGCGCCGAAGCCCTCGTCTACCTGGCGGCCATGGGCGAGCAGTGACCACGACGCCGAGCGGTAACCGCGCCGCACGACGGCAGAACCAATGTCGAGAACCAAGAAGGAACACCATGTCTCTCACCTCGTACCGCACCCTCGGCCGCTCCGGTCTGCGGGTCAGCCCGCTGGCCTTCGGCGCCATGAACTTCGACGACGGCAGCTGGGGCTCCGGCCCGGAGACCTCGTTCGGGCTGCTTGACCACTATCTCGACGCGGGCGGCAACTTCGTGGACACCGCCAACATGTACAACGGCGGCGCCTCCGAGGAGACCCTGGGCCGCTACTTCGCCCAGCGGCCCGGCCGCCGCGACCGTGTCGTCCTGGCGACGAAGTTCGGCGGCACCATGCACGCCGACGACCCCAACTCGGGCGGCGCCGGCCGCAAGGCGATCCGCGCCCAGCTCGACGCCTCCCTGCGCCGCCTGAACACCGACTACATCGACCTGTACTGGATGCACCAGTGGGACCGGCACACCCCCGTCGAGGAGACCCTGTCCACCCTCACCGACCTGGTGCGCGCCGGAAAGATCAACGCCATCGGTCTGTCCAACGTGCCCGCCTGGTGGGTCGCGGAGGCCGCCACGACCGCCCGGCTGCGTGAGTGGGAGCCCGTCGCCGCACTGCAGGTCGAGTACTCGCTGCTCGCCCGGAGCGTCGAGGGCGAGACCTTCGGCGCCGCCCGCCGTTTCGGGCTCGGCATCACGCCGTGGAGCCCGCTGGCCAGCGGAGTCCTGTCCGGGAAGTACTCGCGCACCGCCACCGAGGTGGCCGGCTCCGGGCGCACGGCGTACGCCGCCGCCTACCTCACCGAATCCACCTTCGTCCTCCTCGACGCCCTGCAGGGAATCGCCGACGACCTCAGTACGACCGTGGCCGCGGTGGCGCTCGCCTGGGTCCGGCAGAGGTCCGAGGTGACATCAACGCTCGTCGGCGCCCGTACGCAGGAGCAGCTGACCGCCAACCTCGCCTCGCTCGACGTCACGCTCACCGAGGCGCAGACCGGTGAGTTGAACGCCCTCACGGCACCGGTCCTCGACTACCCGCACAACATGATCGAGTCCATGGTCGGCTTCCAGCAGGGCGACACCACGATCAACGGCCTGGCCGCCAAGGCCTTCGTCCGCTGACCGCTCCCTGCCTCCCACGGGCCACTCGACGGGCCACCGGCCCCACCACGCAACGAGAACGGAACACACCATGACCGCCAAGTCCGAAACACTTGAGATCACGACCCTGCGCCCGGCCGCCGGCCACACAGCCGACGACTTCGTGAAGGCGAACGCCGACATCGACGCCTATCTCAGGCGACAGCCCGGCTTCCTGTGGCGGCGCATCGTCGGGACCGACGACGGACGGATCATCGACATCGTCGCCTACGACAGCCTGCCGCACGCGCGGGCCGGTGCCGCCGGCATCACCGGCGAGATGGCGGACTCGCCCGTCCACGCCACGATCGACCACGACAGCGTGGACTGGCAGCTCACCACTGCGCTGCACCACCTGGCGTGATGGAGTCTCCGTATCGGATGCGGCCACATCGGATACATCCGTGTCCGATGCGGTCGTATCGGACATGGCCGCATCGGAAATCGGCCTGCCCGTCCGCCGACAGACCGCATCACCACACCACCACGCGAAGGACACCGGGATGAACGAGACACAGGCGCACGACGACAAGGCCGGGCTGGTCGAGGCCGACGACAGGGCACTCAAGGTCCGGGCGCAGTACGAACAGGTCGAGCAGCACGTACTGGGCAGGACATGGACCCTGCCGGAGCTCGCGATCGGCTTCACCAACGACGCCGCCTACGTCGGACGCCTGGTCCTCGCCGCCGAGCGCACCTGGGGCATCGACGGTGACGTGGACGCCGAACTGCGGCACAAGCTGGCCGAGTGCCTCTGGTGGGTCTTCGTGCTCGCCGACCGGCTCGACGTCGACATGCCGGAGGCGTACGCGGCCACGATGGACCGCATCGGCGACGGCCTGGAGCGGACCCTGCGCGGCATGCGCGCGTAAGGCACCCGACCCACCGAAAGGAGTTCTCCGATGGCTTTTCCCACCGATTCCGTGCCGGCGGTCCGCTATCTGGCCGTCACCTTCGACTGCGCGGACCCCGTCGAGCTGGCACGCTTCTACAGCGAGGCACTCGGCCTGCCCGTAGCCCTGACCACCGACGGCTTCGTCCTGGTGGGCCGCGAGGGCACACCAGGACTGGGCTTCTACCGCGTGGACGACTACCGCCGCCCCACCTGGCCGGACTCCTCCGTCCCGAAACAGGCCCATCTCGATCTGGGCGTGGACGACCTGGACGCGGCCGAGGCCCGGTTCGTCGCACTGGGAGCCGTCACGGCCGGGGCGCAACCGCTCCCCGACCGGCGCCGCATCCTGCTGGACCCCGCGGGGCACCCCTTCTGCATCACCCTCTGAGGCCCGCATCACCCTCTGAGACCGCGTCCGGGCCGGGACTGCGGGTCGCGCGGTGCCCGCCTCAGCCGTCCTGGCCGACGGGGATGTAGTTCGCGTACGCCTCGATGCGGTTGATCAGTTCGGCGTCGTCGAAGCCGAAGTGGACCGCGGCGTGCACCTCGCCGCGCCTGCCGTCCTTCCCGGTCACGTGCACGACGTGCTGCTGGAGGACCCCGCCCGGCTGCGAGAACTGGCGGAGGATGTCGTAGCGGACCGATTCATAGGATCCGATCTGCCTCTTCAGCCCGTCGAAGTACTCGTCGAGGGTCTCGTCGCCCTTGCCGTCGTTGTGCCAGACGGTGGCGGTGTCCGCGCACAGGGCACGCGCCGTGTCCCAGTCGGGCTTCTCCAGGGCGAGGAGATAGCTGACGACCTTGTCCCTGAGGTTCGAGCTCATAGTGGTCCGTTCGCTTTCTTACTGGGCGGGGGGCGGGTTGTCGTGGTTGACGATTCCGTAGTCCGCCGCGAGGTCGGTGTGCTCGGCGTCCTCCCGTGCGTCGGCGGGGCCGACCGTGTGGAAGAGGCCTTCGATGGCTCCGGGGTTGTTGATGACGAGTACTTCCGCGGTCGGCGTGATCGTCTGGAAGGTGTGCGGGACCAGCCGGGGCACGTAGACATAGGCGCCGGGCTCGGCGTCCCGCACCTCGCACTCGGCCAGCGAGGTCGAGCCGACCCAGAACCGGACGCGGCCCGACAGGACCACCCAGCTCTCGTCCTCGCGGCTGTGGGTGTGCAGCGGGGGCGCGTCCGCGCGGCCCACGGTGAGCCGCATGACGCTGGCCGCGCCGCTGGTCTCGGCGTTCGTCGCCACTTGTTCGATGACGTTGTCGTAGTAGCGGAAGTCCTGGCCGTCGCCCGGATTGCGTACGAGGGCAGTGCTCATGGTGGGTCTCCTTCCGACGCGCGGTCCCGTGCCGCGGCTCGGCCGCGGGCAGGGCGGATCGCCGACGGTGCGGGGCCGTCGCGGCCCGCACGCCGGTCATGCCGGGCGTCATGCTTCAGAAGCCGCAGTGCGGCAGAGGGCAGGGTGATGTCGCTGAGCGTGCTCGCCGTCCCGGCGGGGGCCGGGAAGACGGATCAGGCTGTCGTCGCCGGCTGCGGTGGGTGGTGGATCCAGTCGGGCAGCAGTGCGTACAGGCGGACCGCGATCTCCTCCGGGTCGCAGTCGGTGTTGCCTCCGACGGCGGCCGAGAAGACTCCGTGCACTCCGGAGGCCGTGTAGACGTCCTCGACCGAGTTCTGCGGCCCGGACTCGCGCTCGTCGATGCCTAGGTCGCGCCGGAGAGCGTGGAGCTGTTCCAGGAGGAGGTCGCCGATGCCCATCAGCCCGCTGGACGACCGCCACGTCGAAGCCAGCAGGAAGAGGCTTCTGCGCTGCTTGAGGGTGTCGAGCATGGCGTTGAGCGTCGCCACGGCCACCTCGGCAGGCTCCCCGCCCCTCCGCCGGTCGCTGATGTTCAGGTCGTGGAGGGCGCGGAAATCGTCCGCGATCACGTACACCGCGGCCTCTTCGACCGAGTCGAAGTGGTTGTAGAAGGTGGCGCGGTGAATGCCGGCGGCTTCCGCCAGGGCGGAGACCGAGGGAGTGGTCTGCTTCCGCTGCATGAGGTCGGCCAGGGCGTCCGCGATCGCCCGTCGCGAGCGGGTGAAGCGCGGATCCGCTTCGACGGCCGGGGACTGGTCACTCACCATGCACGCACACTACTGCGCAGGTCATCGACGGGGCCCACCCCCTCGGTCTTCGACGGCGGTCCGTGGGGTCCGCCCGTGACCGCGGACGGTGGACGGGTGCCTTCGGAGCACTGGATTCCACTTCGTTCATGACACTCCTTCGGCTGGTTCGCTCTCGACGCTACCACTATTCGACACCTGTCAAATAGTGGTCTACGGTGAAGGAACAACAACCCCCCGACGAAGGACGCACCATGTCGACGACCGACAGCCCCACCTCTCCCACGGCGACCGAGGACAAGTTCGCCGTGGTGGAGACCCTGTACCGCTACGCCGCAGGTCTCGACCTGCGCGACAAGGACCTGCTCGCCTCCGCCTTCGCGGACGACGCGGTGGCCGACTTCGGTCCGGCCACGAAGAAGGCGGGCCAGGAGTACCCGCCGATCAAGGGCGGGGAGACCATCGCCACGGCCCTGCTGGGCTCGCTCGGACACCTGGACACCACGCACTCGCTGAGCAACCCGCGGGTGAGTCTCGACGGCGACACGGCCCACCTCGAAGGCATCATGGCGTGCCAGCACCTGCCCCGTACGGACCACTCGCGCCACGTCCTGATGACCAACCGGTACGACGTGGAGCTGGCCAGGCAGGGCGAGGTATGGGTCGTCCAGCACCTCACCGTCGACAACGCCTGGACCGAGGGCGACCCCTCCGTCCTCGCCGGGATCTAGGAACACATCCCATGAGCGACACATCCATTCCCGACCAGGTCCAAGTCCAAGTCCGTGACCGTGACCGTGACCGTCACGGTGACCAAGTCCGAGTCCGTGACCGGGACGAGATCCGTGGACTGCTCACGGAGTACGTCTTCGGTCTGGACCGTCGCGACTTCGCCCGCGTCGCCGCCGCCTTCACCGAGGACGCCGAGGTGCGGAACGTCTTCGACGGCTATCTGCCGGAAGGTGAGGCGTTCAGCGGCCTGACGGTCGGCGGCGGTGTCGTCGCCGAGGGCGCCCGGCAGTTGTTCGCCGGCCTCGACGCGACACAGCACCTGCTGGGCGCTCAGGAAGTCGAGTTCACGGACACGGGAGCACACGCGTCCACGCAGATCGTGGCCCATCATCACCGGGGCGGCGCGTACTACCACACGGGTGGCACGTACGAGGACGACCTCGTGCGTACGCCGGACGGCTGGCGCATCTCCCGTCGCACCCTGCGCATCACCTGGACGACGGGCAGCCCCGACGTGTTCTCCGCTGCCTGAGCGGGCGTCCGCAGTCAGTGCGAGCGAGGCGCGTACATGATGACCGCCATGCCCGTGAGGCAGACCAGGGCGCCGACGACGTCGTAACGGTCGGGGCGGTAGCCGTCGGCGATCATGCCCCAGGCGATCGATCCCGCGACGAAGACCCCGCCGTACGCGGCGAGGATGCGGCCGAAGTCGTCGTCGGACTGGAAGGTGGCGACCACGCCGTAGAGACCGAGTGCGATGACACCGGCACCGATCCAGATCCAGCCCTTGTGCTCGCGCACGCCCTGCCACACCAACCACGCGCCGCCGATCTCGAAGAGAGCGGCGACGACGAAGAGGGCGACGGAACGAGCGACGGTCATACCGGCCGACCCTACCCGCGGACCTCGGCGGCGGCCGACAGCACCCGGTCGCGCCCGGGACCGCCACCGGGACGCCCGATGCCGGTCGCGCGTGGTGCGCCACGCGCTGGGTCACCCGATGCGCCACTCGATGGGCCGTTCCATGGGTCGCCCGATGTCCGGAATCCGATGGGAAGTCGTACCAAACCGGTGGGCGGTACTCCACGAATGCCGTAATGACAGCTGGTGCGGTGCCCGATCGCCGAATCGCGGGATCCGAGCGGTAGCGGGATGCTCGCGCGTCCCGGGGAGCGGTTCCGGAGACCGGGCGGCACCGGACAGGTTCGGTCGGCCTCGGCCGGGCGGCGCCCACAGCGCTCGCCCGGCATGCGCCGGTGCGGAGGATGCGAACGAATGCCAGGCGGGCCGGGGGCGGCGGGACATCAGGCGGACGGAGAACCGAGGGCGGCGGCAGCGGGCATCGGCCCGGACGACGCCGTGGACACGACCGAGGAACTGGCCGCGCTGCTGCGCCAGTTGCGCAGACGCGCCGCGCGCAGGGACGGTGGAGCACAGCCCACCTACCGTCAGCTGTCCGCGCTCACCGGCTGGGCGCACGGGGTGATCGGCGACTACTTCGCCGGCAAGACCCTTCCGCCGACGGACCGTTTCGACACCCTGGTCCAACTCCTCCGCGCCACCGGCCGTGAGCTTCGGCAGCTCGCGACGGCCCGCGACCGGGTGGAGGAGGCCCGCCGCACCCGCACGACTCAGGCTCCCCACGGCCGCGCGGGCCCGCCCGGCACGGACGACCCCGGCGCTCTCGCCCCCGTCCCTCGCCAGTTGCCCGCGGACATCCCCGAACTCCCGGGCAGAACGCGGGAGTTGAACACGCTCGACGTGCTGCGCCCGGGTCGGCGGGGGAACGGTCCCGTCGTGGTCGCTCTCGACGGCCCCGGAGGCGTCGGAAAGTCGGCACTGGCTGTCCACGCGGCCCACCGGCTCGGCGAACGGTTCCCCGACGGCCAGCTCTACGCCGACCTGCGGGGATCGCACCGCGACGAGCGTCCCGTCCCGCCCGCCGCCGTCCTCAGGCGCTTCCTCGGCGCGCTGGGCGAGCCCAGGCTCTGCTCCGGCAGCGAGGCGGACGCGGCGGCGGCCTACCGCACACTGCTCACCGAGCGACGGATGCTGATCGTCCTGGACAACGCGCTGGACGCCGCCCAGGTGCGTCCGCTCCTGCCCGCGGCACACGGCTGCGCGGTCCTCGTCACCAGCCTCGGTGTCCTCGCCACCCTCAACGGAGCCGTACACCTCCATCTCTCGCCCCTCACACCCCCGGCGTCCATCGAGGTCCTCGGTCTCTGGGCCGGACCCGGACGGCTCTCCGCCGAACGCGGCGCCGTCGAGACGATCGCCCACCACTGCGGCCATCTGCCCCTGGCCCTGCGCATCGCGGGCGCACGCCTGGCGGCGCGTCCACGGTGGCCGGTACGGGAACTCGCCGAACGGCTCGCCGATCCCGCGGGCCGCCTCGCGGAGCTGTCCTTCGCGGACCTGGACATGCACACGGCCCTCGACGCCGGCCACCGGGAACTGCTGGCCAGGGGATCCGCAGGCCGCGCGGCGGCTCTCGCGCTGCCTCTGCTGGCGGCGGGGCAGGGCGAGCTGACCGTCACGGAGGCGGCCGCGACGACCGGTGCGGCGGTGTCGGCGACCGAGGTGATCCTGGAGCAACTGGTCGACGTGCAACTCCTGGAGTCACGCGCCCCGGGCCGCTACCGCTTCCACCCGCTCACCCGGCTGTTCGCCCTGCGATCGGCAGCCCGGAACACGGTCGTCGCCCGCGCGGCCCCGCGCCCCGACGCGCAGCGGGCGGACTGACGACGCCTGCGACCCTGCGACACCGGGCATCCGTCGCAGCTACGGCAGCCACGGCATCAAGGGCAACCGGCGTCTTCAGTTCTTCGCCGCTGCCGCTGCCGCCGCCGCCCGGTACGGACGGAAGAACGTCCGCAATTCCTCCGCGTAGAGCTCGGGCTCCTCGAACGGCGCGAAGTGCCCGCCGCGCGCGGGCTCGTTCACGTACACGGCATTCGTCGTGCGTTCCAGCCATGCCCTCGGCGGGCGGACGATGTCGCCCTGGAAGAGCGAGAAACCGGACGGCACCTCGACCCGGCGGGTCAGCTGCTCGGGCGGGAGCGCGCCGTTCGCGTGGTACATGCGCATGGAGGAGCCGATCGTCCCCGTGAGCCAGTAGAGGGTGACGTTCGTGAGGATCTCGTCCTTCGTGAAGCTCCGTTCGAGATCGCCGTCGCAGTCGCTCCACGCCCGCAGCTTCTCGACGATCCACGCGGCGAGCCCGGCCGGTGAGTCGTTGAGCCCGGCGGCGGCGGTCTGGGGCCTCGTGCGGTGCATGGCGCCGTAGGCACCCTCGCTCGCACCCCAGGCCGCCGCGTTCGCGAACCAGGCGCGCTCCTCGGGGGTGAGCTCGGCCGGGTCGCCGGTGAAGACGGGCAGTCCGCCGTCCATGCGGTGGACTGCCACGACCCGGTCGGGGTGGTCGAGCGCCAGATAGCGGCTCACGTGGCTGCCGATGTCCCCGCCCGCCGCGCCGAACCGCGCGTAGCCGAGGACGTCCATGAGTTCGGCCCACAGGCCGGCGACACCGATGGAGTCGAGCGGCGGGCCGGTGGGGCGGTCCGAGTACCCGTAACCCGGCATGTCCGGCACGACCACGTCGAACGCGTCCGTGGGGTCGGCGCCGTGCGCTCCGGGATCGGTGAGCAGCGGGACGACCTTCGAGTAGCGCCAGAACGAGTCCGGCCAGCCGTGGCTGAGCACCAGCGGCAGTACGGGGCCGGTCGGCGCGACGGCACGGGCGTGCACGAAGTGGATGCCGAGGCCGCCGAGCTGTGCGCGGAAGCGGGGCAGCCGGGCGAGCGCCGCCTCCTGCGCCGGCCAGTCGAACGTGTCCGCCCAGTACGCGACGAGTTCACGGAGGTAGCCGACATCGGTCCCGAGCGACCATCCGGCGTCCTCGGGGGCGTCCGGCCAGCGTGTCGCGCGCAACCGCGTACGGAGGTCTTCGAGCGCCGAGGGTTCGGTGTACGGGGTGAACGGCTCCGGCCGAGGCGATGCGTCCGACATGGCACGCATGCTATCCGGGGCCCGCCGCGCCCTCACGCGCGGCGGACCGTGGGCCGGAGCGCTCGCTCAGGCGTTCACAGCCTGTTCAATGGTGGGGTGGCAACTGATCAAGGTGTCCATCCCGACGATCTGCAGGATGCGCAGTACGGACTCCTGGGCACCGGCGATCCGCAGCCAGCCCTGGGTGCCGCTCACGGCCTGGTACGCGCCGATGAAGACGCTGATCCCGCTGGAGTCCATGAAGGTCACCCCGCTGAGGTCGACCACCGTGCGCGGATGCGCCGTGCCGTCGGGCGCCAGCAGGGCCTTGCCGAGCATGTCCTTGACGGTGTGGTCGATCTCGCCGCGCACGGTCACGACACGGATGCCGTCGATCGCGGAGTGCTCGACGGAGAGCCGGCCTGGCTGGTCCACACTCTGAATGTTGGTCACCGTCTCCTCGACTGCGGTTGTGTGCCCCGACGTGCCCCGGGCAGGTGCCCGGCCATTGTGCCCGAACGCTCCCCTTCCCGCACCCACACAGTTGTGCCGGAGAGCACATTTGTACGATGCATGAATGACGGGTCCACGGGTAGCGGAGCGCCTGTGAACGGAGAATGAGGGCGATGCCGGTGGGATCCCACGACGACGGTGACGGCTGCACCGAGTCGGACGGACGGATGATGCAGACCGGCTACGCCATAGGCGGAGACGACGGATGCATCGCCGACGCCCGCCATCACGCCGCCGCCTTCCTCGAACGGGTCCGCACCGGACAGCACGCGTCCGTATCCGCCCGCGTGATGGACCTGACCCAGCTGGTGGTCAGCGAGCTGATCACCAATGCCTGCAAGTACGCCCCCGGCCCTGTCCTGATGGAGCTTCGCGTCACCCCTGAGACCGTGGACGTCATCGTGTGGGACAGCGACCCGACGGTCCCCGAGGCGCATGCCGCCGACGCGGGCAGGGTCGGACAGCACGGCCTGGAGATCGTCAAGGCCGTGGCCCAGGACCTGCAGATCCACCAGGAGCCGGTCGGGAAACGGATAACGGCCCGCATCGCCCTGTCCGACCCACCGTGACCGACCCACCGTGACCCTGCGACTGCGACTGCGACTGCGACTGCGACTGCGACTGCGACTGCGACCGTGACCGCGTCCCGGCCGTGGCTGTCCGTGTCGCCGCACCTCGCTAAGGTCGGACCGTGATCGCTACCTCCGCCCGGCTGCTGCGGCTGGTGTCCCTCCTGTCGAGCAGGCCCACCTGGTCCAACGCGGAACTGGCACGGCAACTGGACGTCACCGAGCGCACCGTGCGCCGGGACATCGACCGGCTGCGTGAGCTGGGATACGGCGTCGAGTCGATCCCGGGACCGGGCGGCGGCTACCGCTTCGGCGCGGGCAACCGTATGCCTCCGCTGAACCTCGACGACGACGAGGTCTTCGCCGTGGCCGTGGCGCTCCGGGAGGCCGCCCACGGCGCGGCGCTCGGCGCCGACCCGGCAGCACTGTCGGCCCTGCTGAAACTGCGGCAGATCCTGCCCACCCGGATGGCGAAGCGCCTGGCCGGTCTGGACGCCACCGTCGAGCACACCCCGCGCTGCGAGCCGCCCCAGGCGTCGGCGGACGTGCTGTTGCTGCTGGCCTCCGTGTGCCGGGCGTCCGAGCGCACCACCCTCACGTACCGCGACATGCACGGCACGACCACCGTCCGGAGCGTCGATCCGTACCGCCTCGTCCACACCGGCGTGCACTGGTACTTCGTGGCCCGCGACGTCGACCGGGAGGCCTGGCGGACGTTCCGCGTCGACAGGGTGGTCGATGTCGAGTCCACCGGGGAAGTGGTCGCACTGCCCGACGCCCCGGACGCCGCGCAGATGGTCTCCGACACCATCACCCGTACCGGCTACCCGTTCTTCGCCCGCGTCCGGCTCCCGCTGTCCTACGACGACGCCCGACGGCTGGTGGCCCCCATCGTCGCCACCCACGAGGCCGACGGACCGGACACGACGGTCATCACCATCGGCGGCTCCGATCCCGACCAGCTCGCCGGCTACCTCCTGAGCCTGCGCACACCGCTGGAGATCCTGTCGCCGGAGCCCGTGCGCGAGGCACTGCTCGCCCGGCTCGACGCCCTGTATCGCGGCAACCAGGCAGGCAGCCAGGGCGGTGACCAGGCTTCTCGCCCCCTTCCGGAGGCGCGGAGGTGACGTCCGAGGAGGGCTCCGGCAGCGTCCGGTGCGAGACCAGGACCGTAGCTGTCCTGATCTGCTCCTAGCCTGGAACGCAGCTCACCACCGCCGCCCGCCGCACCCCGCCCCGCAGACCGACAGTCCGAGCAGAGGGACCGCCATGCCGTTCGCCGACGAACTCATCGGCCGCCACACCGTCGACAGCCTCACCCGTGCCATTCAAACGGCCGCCCCGACGGCCGAACTCACGGCGCTGCGCGCGGCACCCGGGCTGATCGACCCGTTGTCCCTGCGGGAACGCGCCGATCTGCTGCGCGACGCACTGCTCACCGACCTTCCGGGTGACTACGCGGCGCTGGCTCGGACCGTACGTACCGCGCGCGACGAGGCGCCGGAGTTCACCGGTTGGCTGATCTGGCCGGTCACCGGCGCGCTCGCCACCCGTGCCGTCCAGGAGGGCGGGGCGGCGGCCTTCGACGACGCGATGGACCTCCTGGCGAGTCTCACCGGGCGCCTGTCCTCGGAGTTCGCCATCAGGACCCTGCTGCGGCACGACCTCGACCGGGCCCTCGGCATCGTCGTGGGCGGCTGGACCGGGTCGGCCGACGCCGACGTGCGCAGACTGGCCTCCGAAGGCACCCGCCCCTACCTTCCCTGGGCGGTACGGGTCCCGGACATCCTGGCCCGTCCCGCGGTGACCGTGCCCGTCCTGGACGCCCTCTACCGCGACGAGAGCGACTACGTACGCCGCTCGGTCGCCAACCACCTCAACGACCTCAGCCGTGACCATCCCGAGCTCGTCGTCGACACCGCCCGCCGCTGGCTGGAGAGCCCCGACGCCACCACCGGGCGCCTGGTACGCCACGGACTGCGCACCCTGGTCAAACGCGGCCACCCCGGCGCCCTGGAACTGCTCGGTTTCGCTCCCGCGACCCTGGAGGTCGACGGACCCCAACTGGACCGGGACACCGTCCCGTTCGGCGGCACCATCCGCTTCACGGCCTCGATCCGCAACACCGGTGACGTCCAGGCGCGGCTGACGATCGACTACGTCGTCCACCATCGCAAGGCCAACGGCGGCCAGACCGGCAAGACCTTCAAGCTCACCACCCGCACCCTCGCACCGGGCGAATGGACCGACATCGCACGGGAGCATTCGTTCCGGCCGATCACCACGCGCCGCTACCACCCCGGGCAGCACGCGATCTCCCTGCAGATCAACGGAGTCGCGACGCCTCGCGCCGACTTCGAACTGGCGGCCCCGGACACGCCCTGAGCGGCCCACCGCGCGGCACCGTCAGGTGCCGTCAGACGTAACCGGGCTCTGCGGACGCCAGTCGTGCCGGCGGCGGCAGCGGCGCGTGCCGGGGGCAGGCCTCGAACGCCTGGATCACGAATCCCGCGAACCGCCGTGAGGCCATGACCTGGGCGGCGGGCGAGGCGGAGTGGATCCCCTTGTTGGCCATGAGCATGAGAACGAGGTCGTCCAGGACGAAGTCGGGACGCAGACGCCCGGCCTCCTTGGCGCGCCGGGCCAGTCCGGCGACCGCCCTCACCGTGTACTCACGGCCCGCGTCCACGTCCGTCGTGCCGGGGAACGTGGACATGAAGGCCTCGGTGAAGCCACGGTCGCGTGCGTGCAGCTCGCAGACCCTCTCGATCACCTGGCAGAAACCCCGCCAGGGATCGGGATCGGCGCACCCCTCGTCGACGATGTCCCGGCACGCGCGCAACTGGTCCGCGAAGACCGCCGTGACCAGTGCCTGCTTGGTAGGGAAGCGGCGGTACAGGGTGGCGGGGCCGACCGCGGCCCGCCGGGCGATCTCCCGCATCGGTACGTCCAGGCCCTCGGCCGCGAACAGTCTCCTGGCCGCGTCGAGGATGCGTTCGCGGTTGTCCAGGGCGTCGGAACGCAGGGTGTGAGGCAAATGATCGGTCACCGCTCTCACTTTACCTAAGTGGACGGGGGCGTCCGTTAGCGTCCGGGAGAGGGAAGCAGCCGCCCAGGTCATCGGGTGCGGCGCACCGGCCCGAACACCGATCCGAGCACGTGGAGACGACATTGAAGGCGATCGAGATCCGTACGTACGGAGGCCCCGAGGGGCTGGCCGTGGTCGACCTGCCCGCACCCGTACCGGCCGCCGGCGAAGTGGTGATCGCCGCGGAAGCGGTGGGCGTCGGCGGTGTCGACACCGTGATCCGGAGCGGCGCTCTGGCCGCCTACGGTTTCAAGGAGGGGCATGTCCCCGGCAGCGAGGTGGCGGGCACGGTCACCGCGGTGGGCGAGGGCGTCGACACGTCATGGGTCGGCCGACGGGTCTGGGGGTTCACCGGCACGGGCGGCGGCTATGTCGAACAGGCCGTCGCTCCGGTGCAGGAGATCCTTCCCCTCCCCGACGACCTCTCCGCCGCCGACGCGGTGACGCTCGGCAGTTCAGGAGTCGTCGCCCACTACGCACTGGCACACGCCCGTTTCGCCCCCGGTGAGACGGTCCTGGTGCGCGGCGCGGCCGGCAGCATCGGCATCATGACCGTCCAGTTGGCGGCCAAGGGTGGTGCCGCCGCGGTGGCGGTCACCACGTCGTCGGCCGAACGCGGCGCGCGATTGCGGCAGTTGGGCGCCACCCATGTGCTGGACCGGTCAGGTGAGGGCGGCCAGGACGCTCCCGCGGGCTACGACGTCATCATCGACATCGTCGCCGGTGACGACCTGCCGTCGTTCTTCGACAGGCTCAACCCGAACGGCCGTATGGTCGCCGTCGGCGTCGTGGCGGGCCAGCCACCGGCGGACTTCGGTACGAAGTTGATGGCCGCGTTCCGTAAGTCGCTGTCCTTCGCCACCTTCAGCGCGGACACCGTCACCTCGGCCGACCGGCATGCGGTGCGGAGCGAACAGTTCGCCGCCGCGGGCCGCGGTGAGCTGGCCACGGTCGTCCATGAACTGCTCCCGCTGGACCGGGCCGTACTGGCCCACCGGAAGATGGACGACGGTGAGGTCTTCGGCAGGATCGTGCTGACTCCGTAGCGCTCGCTCTCCCAGCCCTCTCCGCGGCCCCGCACGGAGTGACCGCGTCAGCTCGGCTCGGCCCAACTCGGCTCAGCTCGAAAAGCGTGTCGCGATCCGGGAGATGTTCGAGGTGTGGCTGTGCGCCCGCATCAACTCCTCGGCCCGTTCGCCGTTGCCGGCGGCGATGGCCTCGTAGATGATCCGATGCTGTCTGTACCGCTCGTCGACGACCTTCGAGTGCGCCCCGCGCACCTCCGACAGGATGCTGTCCCGTCGCTCCTCCGAACCGAAGGCGTCGACGGTACGCAGCATCTGGATCAGGGTCGCGTTGCCGCTGGCCTGGTCCACGATCATGTGGAAGTGGCGCATGAGTGCCTGGATCTCCAGCACCAGGTCCCGCTCCGCGTCGGTGCCGGGGTCCGCGTCGCGCAGTGCGCCGCGCAGGGCGTCCGCCTTGTCCAGGCAGTCGGACATCTCGCGGCGCTGGGCCGCCGTCGACTTCTCCGCGGCCAGCCGGGCGGCGAGCGCCCGGAGCACGTCCTCCATCATGGTGAACTCGCGCAGCTCCTCCTTGCCGAACTGCGCGATACGCACCGACCTGGGCCCCGTCCGCTCCACCAGCCGGTCCTGTTCCAGGCGTCGCAGCGCCTCGCGGACGGGGGTCGCGCTGATGCTGAGTGACTCCGCCAGGCCCCGCTCCGTGACCTTCTCCCCGCGCTTCAGGGTTCCGGTGACGATGGCCTCGCGGATCGCGGCGTACGCCTGATCGCCGAGGGTGACCGGGGACGAGAGCTGAGGGAGCAGAGCCATGCGGAACATGGTATTTGCTACAGCATAAATGTCAAACAAGCGATCCCGCAGTGGAGAGGCTCGTCGGGAGCTCGTCGAGGAGCTCGTCCGCAAGCGCGCCGGAGAGCCCGCCGGGGATGTCGTCGGGCAACCCGTCAAGAAACCGTCAGGTTCGGCGTGGGGCGGCCGTCAAGTCCGCCGAGCAGCATCAGTGCCTCAACCACCTAACCCATGGGGGATGCAGGCATGGCAGCACTTCTGTACCGGCTGGGCGCGCTCGGCGCCCGACGGTGGCGAACGATGTTGGTCGGATGGCTCCTGGCGCTCGCCGCGGTGACCGGTCTCGGCTTCTCGTTCGCCGGCTCCTTCGAGGACAGCGGTTCCATCCCCGGGTCACCGGCACAGACGGCGTTGACCAAGATGGACCGTCACTTCCCCTCCCCGGACGTCCAGTCCGCGGACATCGTGTTCCAGGCCCCCTCCGGCCGCAAGGTGACCGACTCCGATCTGCGCGAGTCGCTGGCGTCCGTCATCGCCGCGATGGGCGATGTGCACGGGGTGGCCGAGGTCGGTGACCCGGTCGAGGAGGACACCGTCTCCGAGGACGGCCGCACGGCGGTCGCGCAGGTCGCCTTCACGACGAAGAAGGACGAGGACGTGCCCGCCGGCACGCTCGACGGAGTGAAGGAGGCGGGGGAGCAGGCCCGGCAGGCGGGTCTCAAAACGGTCTACGGCGGTGACGCCTACGCCCCCTCGACCTCGCCCTTCGGACCTCCCGAGATGGTCGGACTGGGCGTGGCCCTGGTCATCCTCGTCATCACCTTCGGCTCGCTGCTCGCCGCCGGACTGCCGCTGATCACCGCGGTCCTCGGTGTCGTCGGCACCATGGCGGCCATGATGGGCGCGGCCACGGTGCTCGGCGTGAGCGACAGCGCGCCGACCCTGGCGATGATGCTGGGGCTCGCCGTGGGCATCGACTACGCGCTGTTCATCGTCTCGCGCCACCGGGCCCAACTCGCCACGGGAATGCCCGTCGTGGAGTCCGTCGCCAGGGCCAACGCGACCGCGGGCAGCGCGGTCGTCTTCGCCGGGGCCACCGTGGTCATCGCACTCGCCGGACTCTCGGTGGCGGGTGTCCCGATGCTGACCTCCATGGGCCTCGCGTCCGCCGGAGCCGTGGCCGTGGCGGTCGTACTGGCGCTCGGACTGCTCCCCGCACTGCTGGGCATGTGCGGACGCAGGCTCACCCCCAGGGCCGGCACCCGCTGGCGCCGGCGAGCGGCACGAGCACCGGGCAGGCCCTCCATGGGCGTGCGCTGGACCGAAGGCGTACTGCGCCGCCCGGTGCGCACCCTGATCCTCGGAACCGTCGCCCTCGTCGCCCTCGCCCTCCCGGCCCTGCAGCTCAAGCTCGCCCTGACCGACGAGGGCAACAGCCCGACCACGACGTCGAGCCGTCAGGCCTACGACCTGGTCGGTGACGCCTTCGGAGCCGGGGCGAACGGCCCGCTCGTCATCCTCGTCGAGGACGACGACCCGACCGCCGTCGCCGCGACGGCCACCGCCGTCGAGGACAGGCTGCGGGACGTCAGGGGCATCGCGGACGTCAGCAGCGTCGACGTGGCCGAGGACGAGTCGGCCGCCCGCATCCGGATCATCCCCGACACCGGACCGCGTACCCGGGAGACCAGCGACCTGGTCTCCCGGCTGCGCACCGAGATGAAGCCCCTCGCCGCGTCCGGGGGCAGCTATGTCGCCGTCACCGGCCTGACCGCGGTCAGTATCGACGTCTCCGACAAACTCAGCGGCGCGCTGGTCCCCTTCGCGGTCGTCGTGGTCGGTCTCTCCCTGCTCCTCCTGATGATCGCCTTCCGGTCCGTCGCCATCCCCGTCAAGGCCACCATCGGATTCCTGCTGTCCGTCGGAGCCGCGTTCGGAGCCACCGTCGCGGTCTTCCAGTGGGGCTGGCTGGCCGGCCTGCTGGGAGTGGCGAGCACCGGGCCGGTGGCGGGCTTCATGCCCATCATCGTCATGGCCGTGCTCTTCGGACTCGCCATGGACTACGAGGTGTTCCTCGTGTCCGCCATGCGGGAGGACTACGTCCGCCACCGGGACGCCCGCGCCGCCGTCCTCACCGGAGCCCGCAACGCCGCCCGCGTGGTCACCTCCGCCGCCCTCATCATGATCTCGGTATTCGTCGGCTTTCTGTTCTCGCACGACGCGGATATCATGCCGATCGCTTTCGCCCTGGCCTTCGGAGTCATGGTGGACGCCTTCCTGGTCCGTATGACGCTCGTGCCTGCGGTACTGGCTCTCCTCGGGGACCGGGCCTGGTGGCTGCCCCGGCGCCTCGACCGCTTCCTGCCCCGGCTCGACGTGGAGGGCGAGAACTTCCACGCGCCCGACGCCGAGCCCCGGGCCGCCGACAAGCAGTCCGCTCCCGTGAGCATCTGACCGGCCCGTGCCGGTGGACTCAGGACCTGTGTCGACGGCCTTCGGGCAGCCCGACCCGCCCGTACAAGGAGCACGTATGAACGCCGTCGACGCGCCGGAGACCACCGACCGGGTGCTCGTCATCGACGACGACCCGGGGATCAGACGCCTGCTGATCTCGGCCCTCGGGTTCGCCGGATTCGAGGTGGACGTGGCGGGCGACCTGACCGAAGCGCTCGAACAGGTCGCCCGCAGGCCCCCCGACGTCATCGTTCTCGACGTCATGCTCCCCGGCGCCGACGGCTTCGAGATCCTCCAGCTGCTGCGCGACCGCGGTATCGAGGTGCCGGTCCTCTTCCTCACCGCACGCGACGCGATCGAGGACCGGGTACGGGGACTGCGGCTCGGCGGGGACGACTACGTCACCAAGCCCTTCAGCGTCGTCGAGGTCGGCGCCCGACTGCAGGCACTGCTCCGGCGGGCCCGCAGCGGGGCGCCGGCCGCGCCCGAGGAGCCGGCGCTGTCCCTCGCGGACCTCGCGATGGACGACCCCCGCCACGAGGTCCGTCGCGCGGGGCGCCTTCTGGAACTCTCACCCACCGAGTACCGCCTGCTGCACTACCTCCTGAGCCACCAGGGCCAGGTACTGTCCCGCGCCCAGATCCTCGAAGCGGTCTGGCAGTACGACTTCGGCGGGGACACCGTCGTCGTCGAGCGCTTCGTCTCCAACCTCCGCCGCAAGATCGACCACGGCCACCCGCCCCTGCTGCACACCGTCCGGGGCGTCGGCTACACCCTCCGGGAGCAGGCCCGCACATGAGACTCCGCGACCGCCGTGTCTGGTCCTTCTCCAGTGTCCGTCTGCGTCTGCTGACCGGCCTGGCCGTGCTGCTCGTGTCCGGGCTGACGGCCAGCGCCGTGATCACCGGCGTCCTCCTGGAGGACTACCTGGACAGGCGCTACGAGAGAACCCTCGAAACGTACGCCGACCGGATCACCGAAGTCGTCGGACGCGGCCCGCAGACCGCCGACGGCGACCAACTCGGCACCCTCCTGGGGCCGCCGCTGGGCCTCGTCGCCGTGGACGCCGACAACGACGTGCTGCTGAGCACCGGTTCCGCGTCCTCGGCGGCCCGCCCGGTCGCCGAGCTGAGCACGACCGCCCCGGCCGGCACCATCGTCGACTACGACGGGCACGACAAGGAGCACGGCCTCGCGGCGATCCGTATCCCCAGCCCCGGACTCACCGTCGACCGCGGACCCGACGAAGCCGCCGTACGGCCGGTGGCGCTCGTCCTCACCATCGACTCCTCGGTGGGCGACGGAACCGTCGCCGTACTCGTCAAACGCCAACTCGTCCTGGTGGGAGCCGCGTTGCTGCTCCTGCTCGCCCTCGCCGTCATCGTGCTGCGGCTCGGTCTGCGGCCCCTGGCCCGGATGGCCCGTACCGCCGACGCCATCGCCGAGGGCCACCTCACGGAACGGCTGCCGGCCACCCGGAACGGCAGCGAGACCGACCGGCTCGCCGAGGCGGTCAACCGGGCCTTCGACGCCCAGGCCCGCGCGGAGGCGACCGTCCGCTCCCTGGCGGCCGACACCTCCCACGAACTGCGCACCCCGCTCTCCACCATCTCGGGCTGGCTCGATCTGCACCGCCAGGGCGGGGTCTCCGGACCGGGCCTGGAGACAGCGCTCGAACACATCGAGAACGAGGTGGGACGGATGCGCCTGCTCGTCGAGGACCTCGCCCTGCTCGCACGCCTGGACGCCGGCCGTCCCGTCGAGCGGCACGACGTCGATCTCACGGCGCTGGCCGCCAGCGTCGTCGAGGACGCCCAGATCATCTATCCCCGACGCGCCATCACCATGGCGACCGCACCGGAGGCACCCGTCGTCGGTGAGGCCAACCGCCTCCAGCAGGTCCTGCGCAACCTCGTCGGCAACGCCGTCCAGCACACGCCCGCCGGGACCGCCGTACGGGTCGAGATCACGCGGGACCGCAAGGACGTACAGCTGCGTGTCGTCGACGACGGTCCCGGTATCGCCGCCCAGGACCTGCCCCGCGTCTTCGAACGCTTCTGGCGCGCCGAGGCCAGCCGCAGCCGCGCCTACGGCGGCTCGGGCCTGGGCCTGGCCATCGTGGAGGCCATCGTCCACGCGCACCAGGGACAGGTACGGGTGCAGTCCGAGGTGGGAGTCGGCACCACCGTCACCATCCGGCTCCCGCACGCTCCCCGCGGCGCAACTGGTTGACAATCATGCTGTAGCAAATACCATCTCTTCCGTGGGGTGATTCAGCTCCGCGGGGCGATGAGCGGCCCCGCCCGGCCCATCGCCGTACACACCGCCCTGGTTGGTGCGCTGACCCCGTCGAACACCGAGTCCCGCACCCGCAATCCGCATCCCGAGTCCTGCGTACCGGGCCACGCGTTCCGTGTGCCCCGTCCAGAAATCTCCCCGTCCATCTACGGCACTAGTGCTATAGCAAATAGTGGAGGATCAATGATGATCTCACTCCCCAGGGCCAGGGCCTTCGCCCTGGCAGCCGCCTGCATGGTCGTTCTGGCCGCGTGCGGAGGCTCCACGGGTACGGACGGGTCGGCGAAGCCGACGTCCTCGGTCGACGTGGGCAAGGCGGCGCCCGTCACCCCGCTCGACGCGGCCACGGTGGCCAGGGCCGAGAAACAGGGATCGGTCCTCCTCTACACGAACGCGGACGCCGACCAGATGACACCGCTCACCAAGGCCTTCGAGGCGAAGTACGCCGGGATCGACGTGCGCGTGCTCAACATGAACGACCCGCAGACCTTCCAGCGCTACGCCACCGAATCCGCCACCGGTGTACGCACCGCGGACGTCGTGATGGCCACGGACGCGGTGGAGGTACTGAACTTCGTCAGCAAGGGCAATGTCCTCGACTACGAGGACCCCAACCTCAAACACCTTCCCGCATACGCACAACTCGCCCCGGGTGTGGTCTCCATGTCGGAGGACCCGCTCGTCGCCGTGTACAACACCGCGCTCATTCCCAAGGACAAGCAGCCCAAGGACCTCAAATCCCTCGCCGCGCTGTCCAAGTCCCTCAAAGGGAAGATCGGGACCACCGACATCAGCAATCCCCATTCCTTCGGCGCGGTCAGCAACTACACCGCCGCGCACGGAGACGCGGGGTGGAAGAACATCGAGGCCCTGGGCCCGAACACCGGTGTCGAGTCGGGCAACGGAAACCTCATGCAGAAACTGGCCCAAGGGCAGTACCAGGCCACCTATTTCGTGGCCGGATCGGTCCGGGCGCTGATCGAGGGGGAGGAGGCGTCGAAGATTCTCAACTATACGTATCTGACGGACGGAACGCCGCTGCTCCCCAGGGCCGTGGCCGTCACCAAGAAGGCGAAGTCACCCGACGCGGGAAAGCTCTTCGTGAACTTCCTGCTGTCGGTCGAGGGCCAGGAGGCCGCCTGCAAGGGCGGATTTACTCCGTACCGCGACGGAGTGGAATGCGCCTACGGTCTGCCGGCCGTGGAAAAGGTCGTCGGCGCCGACAACATGATGCTCGGCGGCTATCCCAAGGACATCGTCAAGAACAAGCCGGAGATCGTCGACCGCTGGAAGAAGGCGTACGGCCGATGAGCACCGTCCGACTCCGGCCGCCACCGGCCCGTATCCCCTCACCACCGCCGAAAGGATCCCGACGGCGCTGGATCTCGACCAACGCGAGCCACTACGTTCTCTGGGCACTCGCCCTGCTGGTCATCGTCGGTTCCGTCGTCCCGGTCGTGGCCGCCGCCGTGTGGTCGACACCGCTCTACGATGCAGGCGGGCATCTGACGTGGAACAACTTCGACGCGCTGCTCACCGACCGCAATTGGTGGACCGCGGTCACCAACTCGATCCTGTTCGCCGCCCTCAACACCGCCGGATCCCTTCTCGTCGGCGTGACGTGCGCGCTGTTCCTCACCCGCACCGACGTTCCCGGACGCCGTGCACTGACGACGTTCCTGCTCGTACCGATCGCGCTGCCCGGACTCGTCCTCATCATCGGCTGGGCGGCCATGTGGACCCCGGCGGGATTCGCGTCCTCCTGGCTTGAGGCGAACACGGTCCTGAGCATGCCGGTGAATCTCTACAGCATTCCCGGAATGGCCATGGTCGCGATGAGCGTGGCCTCGCCCACCGTGTTCCTGCTGTGCCGCGGCACGCTGCTGTCGATCGACCCGTCCCTGGAGGACGCCGCCCGTACGTCGGGCGCGAGTCCACTGCGCAGCCTGCTCTCCGTCAGCCTGCCGTTGATGCGTCCGGCGATCACGAACGCGGCGCTCCTGGTCTTCGCCCTCTCGATGGAAGTACTGGGGCTGCCACTGATTCTGGGATTCTCCAGCAAGATCAGTCTGATCTCCACGTATCTCTACGACCACTGGGTGAACGACGCCCAGCAGGGCCTGGTCTCCGCCGGTGCGGTGTTCCTGCTCATCACGGTCTCCGGACTCCTCGTGCTGCGGAACCGGCTCGTGGGTGATACCGCGCGCTTCACCACGACCACCGGAAAACCCACCGGCGTCCGGATTCTGAAGCTGGGCCGCGCTCGGTGGGTGGTGGCGGGAGGTCTCGCTTTCTTCGTGCTGGTGTTCGTTCTGGTTCCCCTCGCCGGAGTCGTGCTGGCGGCATTCACCTCCATCCTGTCGCCCTTCATCTCCCCGTGGAGCGTGCTGACCTTCAGCAACTTCTCCGCCGTGTTCGAGAATCCGCTCTACACCGACTCGATCGTCAACAGCCTTCTCATCGCGGCGGTCGGCGGGGCGCTGACGACTCTTGCCATCGCCGTTCTCTCGGTGGTCGCACACCGCTCACGATTCCGTTTTCGCGGCTCCCTGCAACAGGGCATGCTCTGGCCGCGCATGATGCCGGCGCTCGTCACCGGTATGGCGTTCTTCTGGAGCTTCGCCCTCCTCGACAGGTCCGGAGCAATACGCGCCAGCCTGTGGGGAATCGGCATCGCGTTCGCCGTCAGAAGTCTCGCCCTCGGCTACAGCGCCTTCTATCCGGCGCTCGCCGGAATCGGCGCCGATCTCGACCATGCCGCCCGTACCTCGGGTGCCACCTGGTGGACGGCGATGCGCACCGTCGTCCTCCGCCTCGTCGCACCCGCCATGGGCGCGTCATTCGTGCTGCTTTTCGTGGCCATGCTCAACGACGCCGAACCGGCGGTCTTCCTCGTCACCGACGAGACCCCCGTACTCGGCCTCACCATGCTGCAACTCGCGGCAACAAGCATCGGCGGGACCGTCGCCGCGTTGGGAGTAATCCAGATGGTCATCACCTTGGTCGTTCTGGGCGCGGGTCGCGCCCTGCTGGGGGTGCGTCCGCGTGCCTAGTCTCCAGCTGAACAAAATCACCAAGCAATTCGCGCGGCACACCGCTCTGCACGAGGTGTCACTCACCGTCCGGGACGGCGAGATATTCACCCTGCTGGGGCCCAGCGGCTGCGGAAAGTCCACCACCCTGTGGTCGATCGCCGGCCTGCACCGGCCCGACTCGGGCAGTATCGCGTTCGGCGACCGTGTCGTCTTCGACCACGGACGCGTCAATGTCGAACCGGAGCACCGCAATTGCGGTGTCGTGTTCCAGTCCTACGCCATCTGGCCGCACCTGTCGGTTGCGCAGAACGTGGGTTATCCCCTCAAGCTCCGCAAGACCCCCAGGGTGGAACGCGACCGCCGGGTGCGGGAAGTCCTCGAACTCGTCGAACTGGGCCGCCACGCGGGCCGCTACCCCCACGAGCTGTCCGGCGGCCAGCAGCAGCGGGTCGCGCTGGCCCGCGCCCTCGCCCACCCACCCGACCTCTTGCTCCTCGACGAACCCTTCTCCAACCTGGACGCCAAACTCCGCGACCGCTCCAGGCAGTGGCTCAAGACCCTCCAGTCACAGGTCGGGGTCACCACCGTCTTCGTGACCCACGACCAGGACGAAGCGCTGTCCGTCAGTGACCGCGTCGCCGTCATGGACCAGGGGAGGGTACGCCAGGTCGGCACCCCCACCGAGATCTACGAGCACCCGGCCGACCTGTTCGTCGCCGACTTCGTCGGAACCGCCAACCTCCTCGCCGCCACCGTCGTCGAGGCGGACGGCACCCATGCGGTGATCCGCGTCGACGGCGTCGGCGAACCGCTGAGGGTGCCGCACCCGGACAGGCGCCTGGGGCCGGTACGGATCTGCATCCGCCCCGAGAACATCGAGATCCGCCGCGGCGGCGCCGATGTGGGCCAACCCCTCGACACGCTGACGGCCAAGGTCGACAACCAGGCCTACCTCGGCGACCACTACCGGTACACCATCCGCATCGGCGGCACCCCGGTGATCGTGACCACCACGCGCCCGGCGACCACCGGTGAACTCACCGTCAGCCTTCCGCCGGAAGACATCCGCATCTTCCACGAGGAAGCCGACTCCAACGAGGAGAACCACCATGCCCCCGTCCACTGACTCCGCCGCGCAGGTCGGAATCCTGACGCCGTCCGGCATGCTCGGTGCCGGCTTCACCCCGGAGAGCATCGAGCGCGGCCTGACCCTCCAGCCGGACGTCATCGCGGTCGACGGCGGATCCACCGACTCCGGACCCCACTACCTCGGCGCCGGTGTCGCGAAGACGACCGCCGCCGCAGTGGGCCGCGATCTGCGCATCCTCCTCAAGGCCGCCGCCACCGCGGACATCCCCCTCATCGTGGGTTCCTGCGGCACCAGCGGCACCGATTCCGGTGTCGACTGGGTGGCGGGGATCGCGGAGCAGATCATGGCCGAGGAAGGCCTCGACCTGAAGATCGCCCGGATCTACAGCGAGCAGGAAGCCACGTTCCTCAAGGACGAACTCGACGCGGGACGGATCCACCCCCTCGCCCCGCACGGCCCCCTGGAGCCGGAGACACTCGAAAGCTGCACGCACATCGTCGGCATGATGGGCCACGAACCCTTCGTCGACGCCATCCGCGCGGGCGCCCAGGTCGTCCTGGCGGGACGGGCCACCGACACCGCCCTCGCCGCCGCCGTCCCGCTGATGCTCGGAATGCCGGCCGGACCCACCTGGCACGCCTCGAAGATCGTCGAATGCGGCGGACAGTGCACCACGGACCCGCGCGCCGGAGGCGTCTTCGCCACCATCGACCAGCACGGATTCACCATCGAGCCCCTCGACCCGGCCAACGCCTGCACGCCGATCTCGGTGGCGGCACACATGCTGTACGAGACGGCCAACCCGTACCGGATGCGTGAACCGGCGGGCACGCTGGACGTCTCCGACGCCACCTACACGGCACTGGACGAGCGCCGGGTACGCGTCGAGGGATCACGCTTCGAGCCCGCCGAGCAGCACACCATCAAACTCGAAGGAGCCAGGGTCACCGGCTACGAGACCGTCTCGTTCACCGGCATCCGCGACCCGTACATCGTCGCCAACATCGACCGCTGGGCGGCGCTCCTGCGTGTCATCCTCACCGAGCGCGTCAGCCAGACGCTCGGACTGACCGGCGACGACTACGGCCTGGACATCCGCCTCTACGGCCACAACGCCATCCTCGAAGACATCGACCCCGACTCCGGGCCACCCCGCGAGGTCGGCGTCATGCTCCTCGTCAGCGCACCCTCGCAGGCCACCGCGACGGCGATAGCCAAGGTCGCCAACCCCCTCATGCTGCACCTCCCGCTGCCGGAGATGGAGTACCTGCCCAGCTTCGCCTTCGCCACCTCACCGGCGGAGACCCAGCGCGGGGCGGCCTACGAGTTCGTCCTGAACCACGTCGTCGACGTCGACTCGCCCACCGGCATGTTCCGTACCCAGCACTCCCGCGAGGTCTCCCATGTCTGAGCACGCCACCCGTTCGCCCGTGCTGGGCGACTACGCGACCGAGATCCGCTCCAAGAACGCCGGACCGTTCTGGGTCACCATGGAAACCTTCATGAAGGACAGTGCCGGTTACGCCGTCGCCGCCGACGAGTCCTTCCTCAACGAGGCGGTCGTCGCCGACCTCTACCGGGTGGACGCCGAGCAGGTCCAGATCTTCCGTATCCCGGCACTGAACGTCGTCAAGATCTCCTTCCCGCGCCCCGTCACCCAGGCCGGTCTCCGCGACCGGGACATCCACGCCGGCCAACACCACGTCCCGCTGGCCGCCTTGAGGGTGCCCGACCGGCTGACCCGGGAGGATCTGACCCCGATCCCGGAGGAGGAACTGACTTTCCGGCTCCCCACCGTATTCACCGATCCGGCCGCCGAGCGACGGCATCGCAAGGAACGTCTCGCGGGGGCCCTGCGCATCTTCGGCCGGTTCGGGTTCGAGGAAGGGGTCGCCGGACACATCACCGCACGCGACCCGGAGTTCCCCGACCACTTCTGGGTCAACCCCTTCGGCGTGTCCTTCAAGCACGTGAAGGTCAGCGACCTGCTGCTCGTCAACCACCAGGGCGAGGTGGTGCAGGGGCGTCACCGGGTGAACCGGGCCGCCTTCGCCATCCACGCGGCCGTCCACGCGGCACGGCCCGACGCGGTCGGCGCCGCCCACAGCCACTCGGTGTACGGCAAGGCGCTGTCGGCGACGGGCCAGCGGCTCGAACCGCTCACCCAGGACGCCTGCGCCTTCTACGAGGACCACGGCTGCTACGAGGACTACTCGGGCGTGGCCGACGACCCCGCGGAGGGCAGGCGAATCGCCGAGGCACTGGGCGGACACAAGGCCGTCATCCTGCGCAACCACGGCCTGCTCACCGCTGCGGGCTCGGTCGACGCCGCCGCGTACTGGTTCATCACCATGGAACGCTCGGCCCAGGCCCAACTCGCCGCCAAGGCAGCGGGATCCACGATCCAGATCCCCCACGAGGAGGCCAAGCACACCTACGGGCAGGTGGGCTTCGACCTGGCGGGCTGGTTCCAGTTCCAGCCCCTCTTCGACCAGATAACCCGCACGGACCCGGACCTCTTCGACTAGAACCCGTCCGCCCGAGGCGGCGGCCGAGGTCTGCCGACGGACACGAAAGCATCTGTCGCGGCGGACCCCGGCCGCCGCCCGCTGTCGTACGCGGCTGTCGTACGCGGCTGTCGCACGTGGCTGTCGGGCGGTGCGCGGTGGTGGCACGACGATCTGATCAATTAGCTCGATCGGGGGGTGGGGGACCCCATTCGCCGAAAGAGGCACGACGGCGGCGTGGATGCTCTTGGACGTGGTGCTCTGCGCCCTGGTGCACGTCCGGCCAGGGCGTCTCTTGCAGATCCTGGAGGATCCATGCGACACCGTGTCTCCCGCCCGCGCAAGCGAGCGCTGGCCGTCGGACTCGCGCTGATCGTGGCCGTGCTCGCGCCCTCGGGCTCAGCCGGCGCGGCCGACCGGTACGAGTGGGCCGCGCTGGGTGACTCGTACACCGCCGGAGGGTTCGTCGGAGCCCCCCAGCCCGCACTGGGTGACGCGTCGCGGGACGGCTGCGACCGTACCTCCGACGCCTACCCCGGCGTCGTCGAGCGGGAGCTCGACGAGTTCCCGCCGGGCAAGCCCGTCCACCTGACCAACGTCAGCTGCGGCAACGCCACCATCGCCGACGTCGCCGCCGCCCGTCAGACGCCGATCAGCCCGGTCCAGCCACCCGCCGACGGCTGGCCCGCGGTGGACCCGCAGATCGAGCGCGCCGGACTCAACGACCAGACCGACGTCGTCACCGTCGGAGTCGGCGGCAACAGCCTGCCCTTCGGCGGCATGCTCCTCACCTGCCTGACAAAGGGTGCGACGGGCGCGTCCTGCCGCGACCACTACACGAATCCCCCCGAGGGGGAGGAGAGCGTCCAGGACAAGCTGGCCCGGGTCCAGGACGAGTACATCGAGATGCTGGCCCGAGTGCACCAGGCCGCGCCCCACGCCAAGGTGATCACGGTCGGCTACCCGGCCGTCCTGCCGGAAGAGGGCAGTGCCTGCAACCGACTCTCCCTCAGCGAGCTCGGCTCGATCACCCACGCCGACGTCGACTGGCTCCGCGACGACGTCCTCAAGCCGCTGAACAACACGATCAGGCAGGTCTCGGAGTTCTTCGGCGACCGTTACGTCGACGTGTACTCCTCCAGCGTGGGCCACGACGCCTGTCAGCCCGCCGACACCAAGTGGGTCGAGGGAATCTGCGGGGCCGCCGAGGACTACTGGCCCGGCAACCTCCCCGGCACCCTGCTGGACTGCCGTCTCATCGGCAAGCGCATCACCCTGGTCCACCCGAACGCCGCCGGACACGCCAACGCCGCCGCACACGTCGAACGCGCCATCCGCATCGCCCTCCTCGAACGCTGACCGACCGCCGAAACCGACCGCTGGAACCGACCGCTGGAGCCGCCCGCCGGTTCCCCGGCATCCTGTCAGTGATCCCGGCCGCCGCCGTCAGTTGACGGTGAACCGGGCCCGACCTTCGAGCGCCGCCACGAGTTCGGCGGCGCCCGCCAGGCCCGCCGCTCGGCGGGCCTGCGCGGTCTGGCCTGCGAGGTGGGAGTAGACGGTGATGCCGTCGACGTCTCGCAACGGGCTGTCCGCCGGGAGGGGTTCCCGTGTCACCACGTCGAGTGCCGCACCCGCGATGCCGCCCGTCCGGACCGCGTCGGCGAGCGCCCGCTCGTCGACGACGGCCCCGCGGGCGGTGTTGACCAGCAAGGCCGTCTCCTTCATCCGCGCGAACGCGGCGGCGTCGAACATGCCCCGGGTGCTGTCGGTCAGCGCGGTGTGGATCGACACGTAGTCGGAGACGGCCAGCAGTTCGGCGAAGGACACGAACCGCACCGCGAGGTCACCGCGCAGGCCCTCGGGGACACCGGTGCTGCACACCACGTCCATCCCGAACACCCTGGCCAGAGGTACGACGGCCCGCGCGGCGGCGCCGAAGCCGACGAGGCCGAGTATCGCCCCGCGCAGCTCGTGACCGTCCTCGCGCGGCCACCCTCCGGCCAGCACGCCCGTGGCACTGTGGACCAGCCGCCGCGCGGAGGCGAGCAGCAGACCCAGCGTGTACTCGGCGACGGCGTTCGCGTTGATCCCGGGCAGGTTGCTCACTCCGACACCGAGGCGGCGCGCGGCCTCGACGTCGATGGAGTCGTACCCGACACCCGTACGCACCACCACCCGCAGTCGCGGAGCACGGGCCAGTACCCCGGCGGTCAGGGGCTCGTTCGCGACGAGTGCCGCGTCGATCCCGTCGAGCGCGGACACGAGGTCCTCCGGATCGCGGCGTCCGACCATCGGAACGTGGCGCGTCTCAAGACCGGCCGCCCGCAGGTAGTCGTCCACCTCGTCGCCGGGACGCAGATAGTCAGTGGTGATCAGGACGCGTGGCACGCTCCGCCGCCTCCTCCACCGTCGTGCGGCCTGCTCCGTGGCCGATCCGGTGTGCGACGGCCGAGCCGAGCGCCGTCGTCGTCCCGTTGCCGCCGAGGTCCGGCGTGAGGACGTCCGGCCGACCCTCCAGGACCGACTCGATGGCGGCGACCATGTCCGCCGCGGCAGCGGCCTCGCCCAGGTGCTCCAGCATCATCGCGCCGCTCCAGATCTGCCCGACCGGGTTGGCGATGCCGCGCCCCGCGATATCGGGGGCCGAGCCGTGGACGGGCTCGAAGAGGCTCGGACGGGTCCGCTCCGGGTTGATGTTCGCACTCGGCGCTATCCCGATCGTGCCGGTACAGGCCGGGCCCAGGTCGGAGAGGATGTCACCGAACAGGTTGCTCGCCACGACGACGTCGTACTGCTCGGGCCGCAGCACGAACTTGGCCGCCAGGATGTCGATGTGGTCCTTGCCGGCGGACACCCGCGGATAGCGCAGCGCCATCTCGCTCGCCCGCTCGTCCCAGTAGGGCATGGATATGGAGATCCCGTTGCTCTTGGTCGCCCAGGTCAGCTGCCTGCGCGGCCGGGAATCGGCGAGTTCGAAGGCGTACCGCAGCACCCGGTCGACGCCGACACGGGTCATCACGGTCTCCTGCAGTACGGTCTCGCGCTCGGTGCCCTCGAAGATCCGCCCGCCGATGCTGGAGTACTCGCCCTCGGTGTTCTCACGCACCACGTAGAAGTCGATGTCTCCCGGACCGTGGTCGCGCAGCGGACTGCGGACACCCCGCAGCAGCCGGACCGGCCGCAGATTGACGTACTGGTCGAAGCCGCGGCGCAGCTGCAGCAGGCTTCCCCACAGCGACACATGGTCGGGGACGACCTCGGGCCAGCCGACCGCACCGAAGAAGATCGCGTCGAAGCCGCCCAGCACGCTGTGCCAGTCCTTCGGCATCATCTCCCCGTGGCGCGTCCAGTAGTCCGCGCTGGCGAAGTCGAACTCCTCCACGTCGAGGACGAAGCCGTACGCGTCGGCCGCGGCGCGCAGGCACCGCAGCCCCTCGGGAACGACTTCCCGGCCTATGCCGTCCCCGGGCACGGCGGCGATGCGGTAACGCTGTGGCACGACTGCTGCTCCTAGCTCGATGCGTGTGCGGCTCTTCACTGTGGGCTCCGGCGCTGCCCGCCACAACGGCCCGCGGGGCAACCTAGACTTTCCTCAGCGGAAAACCCGGCCGGACAGGAGACGGTATGGACTCGGGCGGCAGCCCCACGAAGATGTCCGTCGACGACCTGAAGTTCTTCCAGGTCGTGGCAGCCAGCGAGACGCTCACGGCGGCCTCGCGCCGGCTCGGCTGGTCCCTCCCGGTGGTCAGCAAGCGGCTCAGCGCACTGGAGAGCCGTCTCGACGTGCGTCTCGTCCAGCGCGGCACCCGCCGCCTGGTCCTGACCTCGGAGGGTGCCCTGTACGCGAACGGGCTCGACTCGATCCTCGACCGGCTCCGCGAGCTGGAGGACCTGGTGACCGAACGGTCCGGGGAACTGCGCGGCGCCCTGGTCGTCCAGGCGACCCTGGGTCTCGGGCGAGCCCATGTCGCCCCGCTGCTCGCGGAGTTCGCGGCGGCGCACCCCCAGCTCCAGGTGCAGCTGAACACGTCGGCGCTGCCCCTGCGCCCGCATCGGCGGACCTTCGACGTGGCCGTTCACGTGGGAAGTCCGCCGGACTCCTCACTGCGGATGCGCCGGCTGGCGGAGAACCGCCGGGTGCCGTGCGCGTCGCCCGCGTACCTGGCACGGCACGGCGCGCCCACCTGCGTGGAGGATCTGGCACGGCACGACTGCATCGTGCTGCGCGAGAACGAGGGGGACTACGCGCTCTGGCGGTTCGGCGACGTCGGCGATCCGCACCATGTGCGGGTGCGGGGTCCGCTGCAGAGCAACGACGGGGACATCGTGACCGGTTGGGCGCTGGAGGGCCGAGGAGTGATCATGCGCTCCGAGTGGCAGGTCCGGCCCCATATCGAGCGCGGCGACCTTGTCCGCGTACTGCCGAACGTCCCGACGCCCGCGGCCGACATCTATGCCCTGCTCGAAGACGACGGACATGTTCCCCGGCGCGTGACCGAGCTGATCGAGCACCTGGCGGCACGGCTGCCGGGACGATTGGCACGATCGGTCTGACACGACTGTTTCTGACTGGGAAATGCTGGGTTGCCCTGTACGGCATACTCGTCGGCCGTGCCTGGGCGGTCAGCCGTATGCGTGCCCAGCCGTACCTATCCGTGCCGGGACAGGACGTGCTCCGTCAGGTCGGGGAGGGGGCGCCCTGTCCCCAGGGCCGTGGATCGCAGCCGTGACGGCGCTTCGGCGGGCGTGATGCCCAGTTGCTCGGCCATCACGACGGTAGCCCCATGGGTGCGCTGCCAGTGGACGTTCAGTACGGGGGTGATCCTCGCGGTGAGCAGGTGAGCAGGTGAGCAGGTGAGCAGGTGAGCGCCGCCGCCCGGACGGCCAGCCTGGCGTCCTCTTCCGCCTCGACGCCCAGCGGACCGGCCTCGAAGCGCAGCATGTCCGCCGTCCCCAGGTGCGCATGGCCTTCCACCAGCGGAAACGCAGAGATGGCGCCCACCGTGGACAAGCGCTCCCGGGCCAGCGGGCCGAACAGGGGCCACGGGGGCACGGCCCCCTGGAGGTCCTCGACCATGAGCGGCCGGCCGATCGCCGCGGCCGACAGTCCAAACGAGAGGCGGCCCTCCGCCCGGTCCGTGGTCACCCCGAGTCATGTCAGCGGCCTTGCTTCCGATCATCGCCGCTCCTCCTCTAGGCTCGGCGCAGGCGCGGTCGGGCTCTCGGCCGCACACCGCAGGCTCCCGGCCCCCGAGCCCTGACCGACTGCCAAGGCCGGCCGGAGCCGCATCGCCGACATCTTCAGTGGTTCCGGCCCTGCCCTCCTGGCGCGTCGGCGAGGCAACTCCCGCCGTCTCGCCCGGCTGCCAGGAGGGCAACTCGCGCGCAGGCCGATCACCCGACGACCGGCGACCCGACGACCATCCGGGGGTTCTGAACAGGCGTCCCTTGTTGCAGGAGTGGCTGAATGGGGTACCCAGCCGACGAACGCAGAGGAAGGGGCGTACGAGATGCGCATCGATCTGACCGGCCGCACGGCACTGGTCACCGGGTCCACCCAGGGAATCGGCGCGGCGATCGCCACCGGCCTCGCACGGGCCGGCGCCCGCGTCGCCGTGAACGGCCGGAGCGAACAGCGTGCCGAGGAGAGTGCGGCCCGGCTGGCCAAGGACGTGCCCGGCGCGGACGTGGTGCCCGTGGCGGCGGACGTGACCACCGAAGAGGGGGCGGCGCAGGTCGTGGACGCCCTGCCGCAGGTGGACATCCTCGTCAACAACCTCGGGATCTTCGGGTCCGCGGACCCGCTGGAGATCACCGACGACGAATGGCGCCGCTACTTCGAGGTCAACGTGCTGGCGGCCGTGCGACTGATCCGCTCGTACCTGCCGGGCATGACCGAGCGGGGCTGGGGGCGCGTCCAGAACATCGCCAGCGACTCGGCCGTGGTCATCCCCGCGGAAATGATCCACTACGGCATGTCGAAGACCGCCCTGCTCGCGGTGAGCCGGGGCTTCGCGAAAGAGGCGGCGGGCACGGGCGTCACGGTGAACTCCGTCATCGCCGGCCCCACGCACACGGGAGGCGTCGAGGACTTCGTGTACGGGCTCGTCGACCGTGACCTTCCGTGGGACGAGGCCCAGCGTGCCTTCATGAAGGAGCACCGTCCGCAGTCCCTGCTGCAACGGCTGATCGAGCCGGAGGAGATCGCGAACATGGTCGTGTATCTCAGCTCCGACCAGGCGTCGGCCACCACCGGGGGCGCGCTGCGGGTCGACGGCGGATACGTCGACTCGATCCTGCCGTGACGATCCTGCCGTGACGATCCTGCTGTGAGGCGCGTGCCTGTGAGGCGCCTGTTGTGACACGGCCGGCCCGCGCCTGCTCCCGCAGACACTCCCCGGCTCTCTCACGCAGGGCGTGGGCCGTCCCTGCCCGGCCGCTCGACCATCCGTGACAGCTCGACCCGTGAACGCACCCCGAGCACGGCGAACACCTTCCGCAGGTGATAGTCCACCGTGCGGGTGCTCACGGTCAGGCGCAGCGCCACCTCCCGGTTCGTGGCGCCCTCGGCCACACAGCGCGCGATCCGCAGCTGCTGAGGCGTGAGTCCTTCCAGCACTCCGGCCCGCGCCGCGGCCGGTGCCACCCCGTTCGCCCTGAGTTCGGCCCGCGCCTGGTCGGCCCAGATCCGGGCGCCGCACCGCTCGAAGGCGACCAGCGCGGCCCGCAGACAGCCGCCCGCCTCCCGGAGTCTGCGCCGCCTGCGCAGCCACTTGCCGTACAGCAGCTGCGTACGCGCCTGCTCGAAGTCGCCGCCCGCCTGCGCGTGCAGGACGAGGGCGTCCCCGTACAACCCGTCGGCCCGGTCCGCGTCGGCCACCAGCGCCCGGCACCGGGCGAGTTGGGCGGGTGCCTGCACGTCGGCACCGAAGTGCGCCCACAGCGCGAACTCCTCGACGACCGCGCGCGCGTCCTCCCGTTGCCCGGCGAGCACCGCGGCCTCCACATAGCAGGGCATGACCAGCATGCGTACGGCGAAGTGACCGCCGTCCGGGCCCGGGTGGACCAGCGGGCCGAGCCGGGCAGCCGCCTCGAACGGACGACCGCGCCCCAGGTCGGCGCGGCCCGCGGCCCATTCGGCGAGGGTGGTCGCCTGCATCAGACCGTGACGCCGTGCGGTGGCCAGCGCGGCGCCGGCGTGGTGTGCGACGAGCGTCGACTCGTCCGCGATCGACGCCGCCAGGGCCAGTACGGCATGGTGGTGGGCCGCCACATTGCTCTGCCCGTACCGGTGTGCGGTACGCAGTCCCTCCTCCGCGTGCGCCCGGGCCCGTGCGTGCTGCCCCGTCCTCAACTCCGCGTAGGCCAGCAGCTCCAGGGCCCGTGGCACGGCCGACTCCGGGCCGTGGGAGCGGGCCGCCGCGAGGGTCCGCGCGCCGATCCGGCAGGCGGCGGACACGTCCCCCAGGAGGAGGGCCGCCGCGCCCGACCACAGCAGCCGCTCCGGCCCGTCCTCCTCCCAGGCGTGCTCGACCACGTGCCGCAGCCGGGGAATGGCCCGGCCGAAGTCCCTTTCCAGCATTGCCCGCATGCCGTGCAGGTAGTCCCGTGGCAGGCTGTCCGGTTCGGCGGTGGGGGCCGTCACCGTCACCGTCTCCACCGGGGTACGGTCGGCCGCGTTCAGCGCTCGCAGACAGGCGACGGCGTCTCCCGTGGCCCAGGCGGCCTCCGCTGCGGCGAGCCCCGCGAGCAGGGCGTGCGCGGGATCGTCGTCGGCGAGCAGGGAGCGGGCGAGCAGCAGGGTCTCACCGGCGTCGGCCGCGGGGCCGTCACGCAACGCGAGAATGCCCCGCACCCGGGCCGAACGCCCCCGGACGACGGCGGGCAGTGCGCCGTCACGGGCCCGGCCGACCAACCGGCGGGCCATCCGGGCCCGGCCCGCGAGCAGCGCCTGCCCGGCCGCCGCGGTCAGGTGTTCCGCCTGCTCGCGCCGGTCCGCCGTCAGCTCCGCGGCGCGGGCGTACGCCATCGAACGCTGGGCGCGGGACGCGGCGACGCGCGGGTCGGCCGCGGCGGCGGACAGCTGATCCGCCAACGCCGGAGCGTGCCCGGCGACCGACCAGGCCCGATGGAGCAGCGCGACGAGCCCGTGCCCCTCGCTCGCCAGAACGGAGGTGAGTGCCCGGTGCGCCGCACGCCGCCGGTCGGGGGGAGCGCAGGCATGGACGGCCCCGCGGATCAGGGGGCTGGTGAAGCGGAACCGGCCGTCGGACAGCACGAGTACGTCCGGGAGCCGGTCCGAACCGAGTGCGGCCCGCGCCAGGTCGAGCCGCGCCGCCGCCCCGCGCACCAGGTCGGCGTCGGCGCCGACGCCCTCCGGATCGTGCTCGTGCGCGGCCGCCACCAGCAGGAGGAGTTCACCAGCGGCGGCGGAGAACCTCGCCAGATGCGCGCCTGCCACACTCCGCAGCGCTTCGGTGTCGGCCAGCGGCCACGGCAACCGGTGTTCACCGGACAGCTCGGCGGGGGACAGCCCGGCCACCAGCGCGCGCAGCAGGGCGGGGTTGCCGTCGGCCTCGTCCAGCAACTCCGTGCGGACGGCCGGGTCGACGGGCCCGTACGCCGTGTCGTCGAGCAGGGCGTCCATGGCGGACGACGGCAGCGGTGCGAGGGTCAGGACGGGCAGTGCGGCGAAGTCGGGATCGGCCGCGTGCTGCCCGGCGACCGTGAGGAGCAGCCGCACCGGCCCGGTCGCGGGCAGCCGCCGGGCGGCGAAGCCCAGGGCGGCCCGCGAGGGAGCGTCCCACAGGTGCGCGTCGTCGACGCACACCAGCAGGGGCGAGCCCGCGGCGGCGTCGGTCAGCGACCGGAGCAGCCACTCAGGTGCCGTCCCGGGGTCCGGGACGCCGACGGTCCGCCCGCCCCGCGGGCCCGCGGCGGCACACCCCCGCGCGGGCACACCCCGCAGGGGCAGCGCGGACACCCCACGACAGGCCCCTACCCGCAGCACGGGCCCCGCCCGGAAGGG
>NZ_JBHXTO010000080.1:0-44429 GCF_042677425.1 Streptomyces sp. NPDC127119
CCTGCGACTGTCTCCAGTCGGGACGACAGGATTTGAACCTGCGACCCCTTGACCCCCAGTCAAGTGCGCTACCAAGCTGCGCCACGTCCCGATGCGTCTCGCCGCGGTGAACCGCGTGATCGCGCGAACAGAACCTTACCGCACACAGAGGGGTGCCTCGAAGACGGCGAGTGAGGGGGACAATCGGTGCATGAGCAACACCTCTGGCGACACTTCCGGCGACCGGCGGGACCGGGACACGGAGGGCCGGGCGCGCAATGCCCGGCCCCGCGACGGCCTCGGGCGGCCCCTGCCCTACGGGGTGGACGGCGTGGAGCGGCAGCCCGAGGGGGTGGTGCGCGCCCCCGGGGACACCGTCACCGAGGCCCAGGCGCTGCTGGCGGCGGGGAAGCCGTTCCACGCGCACGAGGTCTTCGAGGACGCCTGGAAGTCGGGCCCCGACGAGGAGCGGGCGCTGTGGCGGGGGCTCGCCCAGCTCGCGGTGGGGCTCACGCACTCGGCCCGGGGGAACGTGACGGGCGGGGCCCGGCTGCTGCGGCGCGGGGCCGGCGCGGTCGAGGAGTGGGGTGCCGCTTCCGGGACTCCGCGTCCGTACGGGCTCGCGTTGGACGAACTCGCTTCCTGGGCACGCGAGTTGGCGGATGTCGTGGAGCGGGACGAGGCCGCCGTGGACGCGTCGGTGTGGGCGCCGCGGTTGCGCGGTGGCGGCGACCTCTGAGCCGTTCACGGGCCGTCCGCGGCCGGGTGGGGTGATCGGGGCCGTGCTGCCGTGCGGCAGACTCTGGACGTGCGAAAGATTCATGTCATCGGCATCGGTTCGGGCGACCCCGACCAACTGACCCTCCAGGCGGTCAAGGCGCTGAGGGACACCGACGTGTTCTTCATCCTGGACAAGGGCGAGGTGAAATCGGACCTCGTGCGGCTGCGCCGTGACATTCTCGGCGCGCATCTGCCGGAGGGGACGTACCGGACGGTCGAGGCGCGCGACCCCGAGCGCGACCGTACGGCGGAGGGCGCGGGCTACTCCCCCGCCGTCGGGGACTGGCGCAGCGCCCGCGCCGGCGTCTTCGAGCGGCTGATCGCCGGGGAACTGGACGAGGACGGGACCGGGGCGTTCCTCGTCTGGGGCGACCCCTCGCTGTACGACAGCACGCTGGGCGTCCTGGAGGAGGTCCTGGAGCGGGGTGCCGTGGCCTTCGAGTACGACGTCGTGCCCGGCATCAGCAGCGTGTCGTCCCTCGCCGCCCGTCACCGCACCGGCCTCAACCGGGTGGCGCGGCCCGTGCAGATCACCACGGGCCGCCGGCTCGCCGAGGGCCTTCCCGAGGGCGTCGACGACGTGGTCGTCATGCTGGACGCCCACCAGACGTTCCAGGGGTACGCCGACACCGGCGAGGACATCGACATCTACTGGGGCGCCTATCTGGGCACCCCGGACGAGATCCTCGTCTCGGGGCCCCTCGCCGAGACGGCGCCGCACATCATCGAGGTCCGCACCCGGGCGCGCGAGCGCAAGGGCTGGATCATGGACACGTATCTGCTGCGCAGGCACCTCGGGGACGAAGGCGGGAAAGCCTCCGGGGACGAGGGCGTTCCCGGGCCGGGCTGAGCCGGAGGGCCCCGCCGGCCCGTGGCAGCGGTCCGCACCCCCATGCGGACGGCCCCGCATGCACACCCCACCGGCCGGTGTGAAGCTGACCGGTGTGACGACCATCGACACCGCCGGAGCCCCTGCCGGACCGCCCGCCGCCGAAGCGCCCGCCACGCAGCCGCCCGTGCTGGACAAGCGGCGCCGCAACGTCGTCTTCGTGACGATCATGCTCGGCATGCTGCTGGCCGCGCTGGACCAGACGATCGTGGGCACCGCCCTGCCCACGATCGTGTCGGACCTCGGCGGCGCCGAACACATGTCGTGGGTGGTCACCAGCTACCTGCTGGCGGAGACCGTCGCCACGGTCCTCGTCGGCAAGTTCGGTGACCTGTTCGGCCGCAAGCTCGTCTTCCAGGCGTCGGCGATCATCTTCATCACCGGCTCGTTCCTGTGCGGCCTCTCCTCGAACATGCTCCTGCTGATCTCCTGGCGGGCCATGCAGGGCATCGGCGCGGGCGGTCTGATGGTCACCGCGATGGCCCTGATCGCCGACGTCATCCCGCTGCGGGAGCGCGGCAAGTACCAGGGTGCGATCGGCGCGGTGTTCGGTGTCGCCACCGTGATCGGGCCCCTGCTCGGCGGCCTCTTCACCGACCATCTGACCTGGCGCTGGGCGTTCTACGTCAACGTCCCCATCGCGATCCTCGTCGTGGTCGCCGCGGCCCGCACGATCCCGGTGGTGAAGTCGCCGTCCCGGCCGGTCATCGACTATCTGGGCATCGCGCTGGTGGCGATCGGCGCCAGCGCCCTGATCCTGGCGACGAGCTGGGGCGGCAACGAGTACGCCTGGGGCTCGCCCACCATCATCGGCCTCTTCGCGGGCGGTGTCGTCGCCCTCGCGGGCTTCTGCTGGGTGGAGACCCGCGCGGCCGAACCCATGCTGCCGATGCGCCTGTTCGGCAACCCCGTCTTCACGGTCTGCTCGATCCTCAGCTTCATCGTGGGCTTCGCGATGCTCGGCGCGATGACGTTCCTGCCGACGTATCTGCAGTACGTGGACGGCGACTCGGCGACGATCTCCGGTGTACGCACGCTGCCCATGGTCGTCGGACTGCTCATCGCGTCGGTCTTCAGCGGCAACGTCATCAGCAAGACCGGCCACTACCGGATCTTCCCCATCATCGGCTCGCTGGTCATGGGCGTCGGGCTCTATCTGCTCTCCCTGATGAACAGCGGCACCAGCACCTGGCTCTCCTCGCTCTACATGTTCGTGCTCGGGGCGGGGATCGGCCTGTGCATGCAGGTCCTCACCATCGCCGTGCAGAACACCGTCGAGTACACCGACCTGGGCACCGCGACGTCCGGCGTCACCTTCTTCCGTACGCTCGGCAGTTCCTTCGGGACCGCGGTCTTCGGCACGATCTACGCGAACACGCTGAAGCCGAACCTGGCGGACGGGATCGCCGAGGCGGCCCGGACGAGCGGGACCGATCCCGGGACGCTCACCAAGGCGGCGACCAGCCCGGAGGGGCTGCACGATCTGCCGTCGGCGACCGCCGCGCCTCTCGTCCAGGCGTACGCGGAAACGCTGCAGACCGTCTTCCTGTGGACCGTGCCCGTGGCGGCGCTCGGTTTCCTGGTCTCGCTGTTCCTCAAGCAGGTGCAGCTGCGCGACAGCGCGCGGATGGGGTCGACCGACATGGGCGATGGTTTCGCGACCCCGTCCGCGGCCGACAACCGGCAGCGGCTGGAAGCCACGGTCGGGAAGATCCTCGGCGGCACCCGGCCCGACGAGCTGCGCCGGATCGTCATCGGGGCGGACACCCGGCTGGACATCGCGGGGGCCTGGTCCGTGATGCAGGTCGAGATGTTCACCCGGATGGTCGGTCATGCGAACCTGTCGCTGATCGCCGCGCGCCGGCGGGTTCCGCCGGAGGTACTGGTGCCCGTGTTCCAGCGGATGGTGGACGAGGGGTACCTCACTCATGACGGGAACCTCTTCTCCCACACCGAGGCCGGGGCCCGCGAGGCGGGTGTCATCGGTGAGGCGTGGGGGCGCTGGCTTTCCGATCGCGTCGAGCAGGACCTCGGTCGTCCCTCGGGCGCGGAACTTCGGGTCGCCGTCGACAGCATCGCGAAGCGGTTGCTGGTGGAGGATCTGACGGACGGGGCGTCGGCGGGGCAGGTTACCGGGGCCCTCGCCACGGCCCCGGCCCCGTAAGGGGCGCGGGGAACTGCGCGGCCCACCCCCACGCAGCCGCAGTCGAGAACCGGACCGGACCTGCCCCTACACCTGCACCTCGCATGCCCACTGCGGGTGCGTCGTGGCTGGTCGCGCCCACGCGGCGAAGCCGCACAGTGTCACAGCCCCGCGCCACTATCGGGCGCTGGTCGCACCCACGCGGCGCAGCCGCACAATGTCACAGCCCCGCGCCCCTGACGGGGCCGGGGCCGGTCAGCCCAGGGCTTTGTCCAGGTTGAAGGCCGCGCTGATCAGCGCCAGGTGCGTGAAGGCCTGGGGGAAGTTGCCCTGTTGTTCGCCGGTGTGGCTGATCTCCTCGGCGTACAGGCCCAGGTGGTTGGCGTAGGTGAGCATCTTCTCGAAGGCGAGGCGTGCCTCGTCGAGCCGGCCGGCCCGGGTCATCGCCTCGACGTACCAGAAGGAGCAGATCGAGAACGTGCCCTCCTCGCCGCGCAGGCCGTCGGGGCTCACCTTCGGGTCGTAGCGGTAGACCAGCGAGTCGGAGACCAGGTCCTCGGTGAGCGCGTCGAGCGTGGAGAGCCACTTCGGGTCGGTCGGCGAGATGAACTTGGCCAGCGGCATCATCAGCACCGCGGCGTCCAGGACGTCGTCGTCCTCGTGCTGGACGAAGGCCTTGCGCGCCGGTGACCAGCAGCGGTCCATGATCCGCCGGTAGATCGTGTCGCGGGCGCCGCGCCAGCGCGGGAGGTCCGCGGGCAGGCCCCGGCGGTTGGCCAGCCTGATCGCCCGCTCGATCGCCACCCAGCACATGAGCCGGGAGTAGAGGAAGTTCTTCCGGCCGCCGCGGGTCTCCCAGACACCCTCGTCGGGCTGGTCCCAGTGGTCGCAGACCCACTCGACCAGCGCGCAGATGTCGTCCCACTGGTCGCTGGAGATCGGCTCGGCCCACTTGTCGTACAGGTAGACCGAGTCGATGAGGGCGCCGTAGATGTCGAGCTGGAGCTGGTCGGCCGCCGCGTTGCCGACCCGGACGGGGGCGGAGCCCTGGTACCCCTGCAGGTGGCCGAGCTCCTCCTCGTGCAGGTCGGTGCGCCCGTCGATGCCGTACATGATCTGCAGCGGGCCCGCCGGCCGGCCGTCGCCGGGGCTGATGTGCCGGGCGGTGAACGCCATGAACGACTTGGCTTCGCTGGTGAACCCCAGCCGCAGGAGGGCGTACACGCAGAAGGCCGCGTCGCGCACCCACACGTACCGGTAGTCCCAGTTCCGTTCGCCGCCGATCTGCTCGGGCAGGCTCGTGGTCGCGGCGGCCACGATCGCGCCGGTCGGCGCGTAGGTGAGCAGTTTGAGGGTCAGCGCGGAGCGGTGCACCATCTCGCGCCACCGGCCGCGGTACTGGGAGGCGGTCAGCCAGTTCCGCCAGAACGCCACGGTGGCGCCGAACAGTTGCTCCGCCTCGGCGCGCGGGCAGCCACGGGGCTCTATGGCACCGCTGACCTGGTCGAGGGCGAACACCGCCGACTCGCCCTCGTGAAGTTTGAAGTCCGCCGTCGCGTCGAGCCCGTCGCAGGCGAGCGGCTCGGTGGAGGTCAGGGCGAGCGACAGGTTCTTGGACTCGAAGACCACCGTGTCGTCGTGGAGGCGGGCGGTGTGCGGCTGCGCCGCGTAGTCGAAGCGGGGTGCCACGCGCGCGTGGAACGGGACCGAGCCGCGTACGCACAGCACGCGGCGGATCAGCCGGTGCCGGTCCGCCTCCGTCCCGCCGCCGTCGCTGTTCCCGTCCCCGTCGCCGTCGCCTTCGACCGGCATGAAGTCCTGGATCTCACCGACGCCGTCCTCCGTGAAGAAGCGGGTGAGCAGGACGTTCGTGTCCGGGAAGTAGAACTGCTTGGTCCTGGCCGGGACTGCGGCGGCCAGTTCGAAGGAGCCGCCCTTGTCCGCGTCGAGGATCGAGGCGAAGACGCTGGGGGCGTCGAAGGAGGGGCAGCAGTACCAGTCGATGGTGCCGTTGATGCCTACCAGGGCGACGCTGCGGAGGTCGCCGATGAGGCCGTGGTCGGCGATCGGGAGGTAGCGGCCGTGGTCTTGGCCTTGGCCGTGGCCTGATGTCGGTGGGTCCTGGTGCGCGGATGCCTCGGACATGGGCTCAGGGTAGACGTTCCACTGGGGGGATTGTCGGTTTTCTGCGGGTCCGATGTGGCTGATCGCGCCCACGCGGCGGAGCCGCACATGTCACAGCCCCGCGCCCCTTCAGGGCGAAAAACCGGGGCGCAGCCCCGTTTTTCAGGGGTGCGGGGAACTGCGCGGCCCGCCCCCACCGGCCCGCGGTCGACGAGCGGCCGATCAGTCGCCACCGCACGGCGCTGTTCAGCGCAGCAGCAGTTGCAGGCCGCCCAGGATCGTCGCTCCGATCACCAGGCGTTCGAACAGGCGCTGGTTGATGCGGTCCACCGCCCATTTGCCGATCAGGGCGCCCGGGAGGACGAACGCCGCGAGGGCCGCGTCCAGGAGCAGGGAGTGGCCGTCGATCAGGCCGAGGCCGACGCTGAAGGGGACCTTGGAGACGTTGACGATCAGGAAGAAGAAGGCGGAGGTGCCCAGGAAGCCGAGCTTGCGGAAGCCGGCGGAGAGAAGGTACATCGACATCACCGGGCCGCCCGCGTTGGCGACCATCGTGGTGAAGCCGCCCATCACCCCGTAGGAGCGGGCCTTGATCCGGCCGGTCCGCGTGGCCACCGAGTCGGGCTCCTCGGCCGCCTCCGCGGCGTCGGCCTTCCGGCGGCGCCACATGGTGACCCCGGCCATGAACAGCAGGATCGCGCCGATCGACGTACGCACCATCGCGTCGTCGGCCCACACCAGGAACACCGTGCCGACGACGACGCCCGCGGCGACCGCGGGGAACAGTTTCCACAGGGTCGGCCAGTGCGCGTGCCGCCGGTAGGTGAGTACGGCGAGCACGTCCCCGACGATCAGGATGGGCAGCAGCACCCCCGTGGACGCCCTGGCCGGCAGGACCGCCGCGAAGATCGCGAGGCTCACGGTGTTGGCCCCGCTCACGGCGGTCTTGGAGAAGCCGACGAGCAGAGCCGCGGCGGCGAGGGCGGCGAACTCCCAGGGAGTGATGTTCCAGAGCGTCATCGTGTTCATGCGGGGACCGATGCTATGCCCACCTATCCGGCCGTGTCAGGGGCGTCTCGACAGGTGACCCCTGCCACCGCCACCGGCCGCGCGCTCTGGACCGCCTCCTCGCCCCCTGGAAGGATCGCCCCCGATCATCCCGTCCGTCCCTGATCGTCCCCGTACCCTCGCCGACGCCGATGGAGGACCCATGGCCGACTCCCGCGAACACACCCTCACGGGCACCCGGAGCAGCATCACGGCACGTGAGTGGCCACGGGAACGGCCGCGGTACGTGGCGCTGCTGGTGCATGGATACGGCGAGCACATCGGCCGTTACGCGTACGTCGCCGACGTGCTGCACGGACACGGCGCGGCGGTGTTCGGCCCCGACCACCTGGGGCACGGCAGGTCCGGCGGCGAGCGCGTGCTCGTCGAGGACTTCGAGGACGTGGTGAGCGACGTCCACGCGGTGGAGCTGCTGGCCCGGGACGCGTACCCGGGCGTGCCGGTCGTGCTGATCGGCCACTCGATGGGCGGCCTCGTCGCGGCGCGGTACGCCCAGCGGTACGGGGACGGGCTGACAGCGCTCGTCCTGTCCGGGCCGGTGATCGGCAGCTGGGGGCCGCTCCAGCAGCTGCTCGCGCTCGATCCGCTGCCCGAGGTCCCCATCGACCCGACGGCGCTCTCGCGCGATCCGGCGGTCGGACGGGCGTACGCGGCGGACCCCCTGGTCTGGCACGGGCCGTTCAAGCGGCCCACGCTGAAGGCGTTCGTGCGCGCCCTGGACACCATCGCCAAGAGCGGTGACGTGGGCGCTCTCCCGCTGCTGTGGCTGCACGGGGACGACGACCGGATCGTGCCCCTGGCCGCCAGCCGGGCCGGCGTCGAGGAGCTGCGCGGCACCGAGTGGGACGAGCGCGTGTACCCGGGCGCCCAGCACGAGGTGTTCAACGAGACGGTCAAGGACACGGTCCTGGCCGATGTGACACGTTTCGTGGACGACGTGCTCGCGTGAAACCGCTCCTGCCGGGCAGGCAGGCAGCACACGAAGCCTCCGAACGAGAAGCTCCGGACGAAAGGGACACCCGATGGCCGACGCCCTCGAACTCGACGCGCTGTGGGCCGAGTTCCACCGCGTGGTGAACATGACCTCACAGGAGCTGGCCGCCTGGCTGCGGGTGAACGACGCCTCCGAGGAGTCCGTGGCGCCGCCCGAGCACGCGGGCGCGCCGACCGGCGAGCATGTGCTGGCCATCCTGCAGAAGCGGCGCATCGATCTCACCGAGGACGACCTCGACGTGATGTACGAGGTCGTGGACACCGTCACCGCCGAGACCGGCCCCGAGCAGGGGGCGGGGCAGGCGTCCGAGGCCGAGGAGACCCGGCGCCGCCATCGGCTGATGACCCTGGGCCACGACCCGAGCCGGCCGCAGCTGTGAGCGGTGCGGCCGGTGCGGCCCTCGGGCGCCGGGTCCCACCGTTTGAGCGCAGGGACCTCCCGCTTCAGCGCAGGGTCCACCCGCCGTCCACCGCGAGGTCGACGCCGTTGACCGCCGCGTTGCGGAGCAGGAAGTCCACCGCGTCCACGACGTCCCGCATGCGCGCGAGCCGTCCCGTGGGTGTCTGCGCGCGGTAGTCCTCCAGCACGTCAGCGGGCTTGTCCGACCAGAACGGGCTGTCGCCGACGATCCCCGGGTGGACGGCGTTGACGCGGATCGGGGCGAGTTCCAGGGCGAGCGTGCGCACGAGGCCGGTGACGCCCGCGTTCACCGTCGCGACGGTCGTGGCGCCGGGGTAGGGCCGTTCCTTGGCCTGTCCGCCGAAGACCACGACGGCGCTCTCCTCGGTCATCCGCGGCAGCAGCGTGTGGACGACCTCGGTGTAGCCGACGAGTTTGAGGGTCACGAGGTGCAGCGCGGCCTGGACGTCGTACTCGGTGACGGTGTTCCGGTCGCGCGAGATTCCGGCGAGCACCAGATGGCCGACGTGCTCGACACCGGCCAGCGCGGGCGCGATCTCCTGCGGCCTGGAGAGGTCCAGGGCGAGCCCGTGCGCGCCGATCTCCTTGGCCACCGTGTCGGCCCGGTGGGCGTCGCGTCCGGTGAGGACGACGTCGTCACCGCGTTCCGCGCGGGCGCGGGCGATCGCGAGACCGATACCGGCCGTACCTCCGACGACGACGACACCGCTCATGGCTGCTCCTCCCTTGCCTCCGGTGCATCCAGTACGTCCCGCAGGTGGTCCCAGTCGCGTGCGAACCGGTACGAGTGGCGCGACGGCGGCTGCGGAGCCTGGGTCTCCAGCCAACGCACCGGCCCCGTACCGGCGTTGCTGAAGCCGTGGACGCATCCGGCGCCCGCCCAGGCGGCGTCGCCCACTCCCAGCCGGTGGTGCTCGCCGTCGAAGGTGGCGTCCACGACTCCCTCGACGATCAGATACGTCTCCTCGAAGGGGTGGTCGTGCGCGCCCGCGACGCCGTCGGCCGCGTACTGGACCATGAACATGGTCGAGGCGACCGCGCCCAGGTCGGCGTCCACCATCGTCTTCACGGTGATCCCGCTGTAGACGAGCAGCGCGGTACGCATGCTGGCCGACACCGACAGAAGGTCCTGGGACTGTTTTCCCGGGTCCATCTGCGCGGGCTCGAAGTGGCCGAAGGAGCGGGTGCGCGGGTCGCGTACGTCGATCCTGACCGGCTCGCGGACGGGCAGGGCGGGCACCGCCTGGGTGTCGTGCCCGTAGCGTGCCCTCGGCACCGGCGCCAGCATGTCCGCCCAGCGCGCGACGGTGTCCCCGCCGCCGCGCCAGGCGTGCGGGACGCCGGTCGGCAGCAGCCCGTAGTCACCTTCTTCGAGGAGGTACGAGCCCTCGGGCGTATCGAGGACCACGGTCCCCGAGAGCAGGTGGAAGGACTCCTCGTACGAGTGGACGTGGGCCCCGATCGTCCCGTCCGGCGTCAGTTCGCACACTCCGAAGCCCGTGTGTACGGAGCCGTCCTCCTCCCCCACCATCGACCACCGCGTGAACCCCCTTCTGGCGTAGGGCAGTTGGGGTGGGGCGGCGAACGTGGCGTCCGCCGCCCGCCGGATCACGTGGTGTGTCATGCCTGCTGTCGCTTCCCACGTGCCCCGGCCGCCGCGGCGAGGCGGTCGCGGGACTCCTCGACCAGGCGCCGTGCCCGCCCGACGTCGGCGAGCAGCCTGCCGTCGCGCTTGTGGACGACGCCGTCGACGATGACGGTCTCGACGTTGGAGACGTCCGCGCTCAGCGTCACGGCGGCCACCGGGTCGATGAGCGGCGCGACGTTGAGCGCCGTTGCGTCGATCGCCACGACGTCGGCGCGTTTGCCGGGGGTCAGCGAGCCGGTCCGGTCTTCGAGTCCGGCGACGTGCGCGCCGTTGACGGTCGCGATCTCCAGCATCTGACGTGCCGTCAGCATGGTGCCGGGGATGGGGCTGTCGGCCTGCCAGCACTCGGCGTTCACACGGGCCCGCTCGGCGCCGAAGGCCGCGCGGATCTGGGTGAACATGTCGCCGGGCACGGTCGTGACGACGTCGATGGACAGGGAGGGCCGCAGACCGTACTCGATCGCCTTCATCACGGGCGGCCAGCCGTGCCCCATCTGTGTCTCCACCTGCGGGGCGACGGAGATGGTGCCGCCGCTGTCGGCGACCATCCGCCACTCCTCCTCGCTGAAGTAGCAGCAGTGCACATAGGTGGTGTCGGGGCCGAGCAGACCGAGGCCGTGGAGTTGTTTCACCATGCCGAAGCGGCCCGCCAGCCGTCCCATGCCGGCGTGCACGGTGAGGGGGATGCCCAGTTCGCGGGCGAGGCGCCATTCGGCCTCGACGACGTCGTTGATGCAGAAGCCGGGGCCGCGGGTGGCGAGGCCCATCGTCAACAGGCCGTCGTCGGAGGAGAAATGGCGTTCGCGCACCCGCCGTACGTCGTCGCCGGGTATCGCGATCTTGCTCTCGTACCAGTAGTCGGCGAGCGAGGTGTTGGCGCTGCCGTACGCGTACTGGGCGCGGATGCCGGTCTCGGTGAGGGCCTGGACCGCCGCGTCGGGGTGTTCGGGGGTGTTGTTGATGTGGGACCAGTCGACGAGGGTCGTGATGCCGGCGTTCAGACACTCCAGCGAGCCGGCCAGATTGCCCGCGTACACGTCCTCGGGGCCGTAGACCGGCGCGTAGGTGTCCAGGACCTCGACGAAGTAGTCGTCGAGTGTGGCGTCGGGCGCGCAGCCGCGGATGGGTGCTTCCCAGGTGTGCCGGTGGGTGTCGACGAAGCCGGGCAGGACGATACGGCCCGTCATGTCGAGCACTTCCGCGTCCGCGTCGATGCCGTGGGCGACCGCGGCGATCCTTCCGTCCTCGATCAGGACGTCACCGCCGGGCAGGTCCCCGATGGCGGGGTCCATCGACAGCACGTGGCCCGAGCGCAGCAGCATTCGGTTGGTCATCGCCCAACTCGCCTCTCTCCATGCCGAGTTCCATGCCGAGTTCCGATTTCGGTGAGCCGTCGAAGGCCCGGTTCAGTACGCGCTGAGGTCGCGGACCTTCGCCACGACCTTGTCGACGGTCGGGACGACCTCCTGTTCGAGCACGTCCGCGAACGGCAGCGGTACGCATGCGGCGGTGACCCTGCTGACGGGTGCGTCGAGGAGGCCGAAGCCCTCGTCGGCGACGATCGACACGAGGGTGCCGCCCCAGCCGCCCTGGTAGGGGTTCTCCTCGACGGTCACGAGCCGTGAGGTCTTCGCGAGGGAGCCGAGCACGGTCATCGCGTCGAGCGGTACGAGGCAGCGCAGGTCGACGACCTCCGCGTCGATGCCCTCCTCGGCCAGCCGCTCGGCGGCGGTGAGCGCCAGGGGCACCGTCGAGGCGAGGGCCACGAGTGTGACGTCGTCGCCCTCGCGCACGACGGCCGCCTGCCCCAGTTCGACGACGTGGTCGGACGGCACGGGCGGACCCTTGGTGGCGAGCAGCGCCTTGTGCTCGAAGAAGACCACGGGGTCGTCGCTGCGGATGGCGGCGGCCATCATGCCGATCACGTCGGCGGGCGTGGCGGGTGCCGCGATCTTCAGTCCGGGGACGGTCAGCGCCCAGTTCTCGGTGGCCTGGGAGTGCTGCGCGCCGAAGCCGAGGCCGCCGCCGTTGGCCGTGCGCACCACCAGTGGGACGGTGACCTGACCGCCCGTCATGTAGCGGACCTTGGGGATCTCGTTGGCGAGGTAGTCCCAGCAGCAGGCGAGGAAGTCCGAGAACATGATCTCCGCGACGGGCCGCATACCGGTCATCGCGGCGCCCATCGCCGCCCCGACGATGGCCTGTTCGGAGATCGGCGTGTCCCACACCCGCCCGGAGCCGAACTCCTCGTGCAGCCCGGCCGTCGTCTTGAACACCCCGCCCGCCGCGCCGATGTCCTCCCCCAGGCACACCACCGCCGGATCGCGCCGCATCTCCCGCGCGATGCCCTCGGCGACGGCCTGCCGGTAGGTGATCACGTCCGCCATCGCGCACCTCCGTCGGCCCATACGTCGGTCAGCGCCTCCCGGAGATCGGGCGGGGGCGCGTTCTTCGCGGCCTCGACCGCCGCCTGTACGACGGCTTCGGCGCGCTCGTCCGCCGCGGCGACCGTCCCGGCGGGCACCCCGAGTTCGGCGAGCCGACCGCGGGCCACGTCGAGGGGGTCGTGCTTGAGCCAGCGCTCCACCTCCTCGGCCGGGCGGTAGGTCGCGGGGTCCGCGCGGCTGTGGCCGAAGTGCCGGTAGGTCTGCGCCTCGAGGAGGCCGGGCCCGTCCCCCGCCCGGGCCCGGCCCGCCAGCCGGTCCACCGCCTCCCGTACGGCGACCACGTCGTTGCCGTCGACGATCTCTCCGGGGATGCCGTAGGCGGGCGCCCGGTCGGCCGCGGGGTGGGCCACGGCGGTCACGTCGGCGATCGGGGTGTACTCCATGTAGAGGTTGTTCTCGCAGACGAACAGCACGGGCAGCTTCCATACGGCGGCCAGGTTGAGGGCCTCGTGGAAGGCGCCGATGTTGGTCGCCCCGTCGCCGAAGAAGGCCACGGCGATCTGTCCGGTCCCTCTGAGCCGGGCCGACCAGGCGGCGCCGACCGCCATGGGGAGATGGGCGCCGACGATCGCGTACGAGCCGAGCATGTTGCCCGACGCCTTGGTGAGGTGCATCGAGCCGCCCTTGGCCCCGCACAGGCCGCTCGCACGGCTCATCAGTTCGGCGAGGCACTCCTCGGGGGTCGCGCCGCGGGCCAGGGCGTGGTGGTGGCCGCGGTAGGTGGCGAACACGTAGTCGTCGTCGCGCAGGGCCGCGCTCGCGCCGACCGCGACGGCCTCGTGTCCGGCGGCGAGGTGGGTGGTGCCCTTGACGAGGCCGGACAGGAACAGGTCGTGGGCGGCCTTCTCGGTGCGCCGGATGACGGCCATCTCCTGGTAGAGGGCGAGGAGTTCGGCGGTGTCCGGGCCGTCTGCGGTCCGCGGGGCGGCGGTCATCGTCCGCCCCTGCCCTCGCGGGTGTTCAGGTGGGACTGGGACTCGCGGCGGGTGTTCAGCTCGCCGCCGACGGTCCAGTACTTGCGGCCCGCGACGAGAAGTTCCTCCGCCGGGAACTTGGTGATCACCTCGCACCCGTCGGCGGTGACGACGACCTCTTCCTCGATCCGGGCCGCCGACCAGCCGTCCGCGGCCGGCCAGTACGTCTCCAGCGCGAACACCATGCCCTCTTCGAGGACTTCGGGGTGGTCGAGCGAGACCAGGCGGCTGAAGACGGGCTTCTCCCAGATGGACAGGCCCACCCCGTGCCCGTACTGCAGGGCGAACGCGGCGGTCTCGTCCGGGAAGCCGAACTCCTGCGCCCGGGGCCACACTTGGACGATGTCCGCGGTGGTGGCGCCCGGCCGGACCAGCGCGATCGACTCGTCCATGTAGGCGCGGCAGCGGATGTACGCGTCGCGCTGCGCGGGTGAGGCGCTGCCGACGGCGAACGTGCGGTAGTAGCAGGTGCGGTAGCCGAGGTAGCTGTGCAGGATGTCGAAGAAGGCGGGGTCGCCGGGGCGGATCAGCCGGTCGCTGTAGACGTGCGGATGCGGTGAACAGCGCTCCCCTGAGATCGCGTTGACACCTTCGACGTACTCGCTGCCCAGGTCGTAGAGGACCTTGCTGACGAGTCCCACGCACTCGTTCTCGCGCACGCCCGGCCGTAGGTGGCCGTACAGCTCCTCGTAGGCGGCGTCGACCATCGAGCAGGCCTGGGTGAGCAGGGAGATCTCGTCGGGTGTCTTGACCCTGCGGGCCTCCAGGAAGACCTGCTGGCCGTCGACGACGTCGATGCCCTGCTCCTTGAGGGCGTGCAGGACGGGCATCTCGGCGAGGTCGACGCCCAACGGTTCGCCGGCCAGGCCGTGTTCGCGCAGTTCGGCGGCCACCTTCGCGGCGACGTCGGCGCCGATCCCGGCGTCCGGGTGGAAGGCGCCGCGCAGGGTGGAGATGCCCGCACGGGCTCCGGTGGGCGGGCCCTCCTTGCCCTCGCTGTGGTCGAGCCACGGGTTGTACAGCTGATGGTGGCGGGCGGCGGAGCCGAAGTCCCAGACGACCGGTTCGCCGCCGCGGACGAGGAGCGCGAAGCGGATCAGCTTGTCCATCGCCCAGGTGCCGATGTGAGTGGACGACATGTAGCGGATGTTGGCGAAGTCGAAGCTCAGCAGTGCGCCCAACTCACTGCGGTCCAGAGCCGCGTGCAGCCGCCGCAGGCGTTCCGTGCGGAGCCGGTCGAGGTCGATGCGCTGTTCCCAGTCGACGGCGTTCGGTCCGTAGGTGCGGATTGCCATGACGACCACCACCCTCATCCGGAGTGAACGACCGTCCGGGGAAAGTGTCAAGGCATACTGAACACGAACCAGACACCCACGGCCGGTTCGTCGCCGTCGTTGCGATAGCGGTGCGGGGTCGTCGACTCGAAGCTGACCGCGTCGCCGGGGCGGATCACGTACTCGTCGAAGCCGAGGGTGAGGATCAGTTCGCCGGAGGTCAGATAGCCGTACTCGGTCCCGGCGTGCCGCATGAGGCCGCCCACGCCGGAGGAGGCTCCGCCGGGGCGGTAGGTCACGAGCAGGAAGTCGACGTCCGTTCCGGGGACCCGGCCGAGGCGCTCCCACACGACGCCCGAGTCCAGCTCGAGCACCTCCCGTTCACCGGCGCTGACCAGCGGGCCGATCCTGCGGCGGGGGTCGGCGGCGAAGGCGGCGAGCGCGTGCAGGACGGTACCTTCACCGGGCCGTGCGCCCACCGGGGCGGGCGCCGGGGCGGGAGCGGGAGCCGGGGCCGGATCGTCCTCGGTGTCGAAGAGCGACTCCACCGGGATGGCGAGCGCGGTGGTGATCGCGTAAAGGGTGCTCACCGACGGCTGGCTCTTGCCGGTCTCTATCTGCGAGACGAGGCTCGCGGACACCCCGATCTCGCGGGCCAGCGCGCGCAGGCTCATGCCCTGCGCCGTACGCGCCCGGCGGATGCGCGCGCCGACCGGCGGCACCACGACAGGGGGCACGGGCGGCTCCTCTCGCGGTGGTGACGTGCGCGGGGGCGTTCACCTCCATTGAACAGTACGGCGCCCTCAGTCGTCGTCGGGTTCTTCGACGAGCAGGGCGAAGTCGGTGACGACGGGGACCAGTTCACCGTGCAGCCAGAGAGGGAGCTGGTCCCGGTGGTGTGCGTTGCCCGGTGTTCCGTGGGCGCCCAGGGGGACGACCCAGAGGCTGTTGTCGCGGTCGGCGAGATCCCATACGTACCGGGCGGAGGGGCCTCGGGAGCTGAGGTCGGTGACGCCGGGGGTGCTCGACGTGGCCAGCACGCAGTCGTGGTCGCCCCCGAGGCCCGGCCAGGGCTCGCCTTCGGTGTCCGGGGGGATTTCGTCCTCGGTGGCCGGGAGGAGCCGGACGGGCGCGAGCCGGTGCAGTTCGCCCCAGGTCACGGCCTCCGCCGTGGCGGCCTCCTCCAGCGCGGCCCGTACGACCGCCGTCCGGTCCAGGCCCGGGAGCAGTTCGGTGGTGAGCAGGTTCTCCAGCGCGAAGGCGACCTTCCCGGTGAGGTGCAGCCATGGCGCGAACACCACGGGGTACGCCGACCGCAGCGCCCCGAGCCCGGCCAGTTCCGGGGTCGCGGCGATCCGGCGTACGACGGCGGAGCGCAGCCGGGCGTAGTCCGCGGCGGCGAAACCGTCGGCGTCCATGTGCCGGTCCCAGGACAGCAGCCGTTCCCTCAGCCGTGCCGCCTCGGGGCCGAGACCGTCGAGACGCTGCACGCACCCCAACAGCGGTGCGGCCGACGCGAGATGGGTGTCCATGTGGATGGCCGCCATGCCCCGGGGCGTCCACTCCCGTGACCTCCGCAGCAGGTCGGCGATGCGGTCGGCGCGGTGGGGCGGGGCGAACTCCGTGCCGAGCGGGGCGGCGAGGCCCCGCTCGTTCGCCATCACCGCGATGCCGTCGACCTCGGCGCGCGGGGTGTCGTGGCGGCCCCGCCAGTCGTGACCGGTCCGCCAGGCGGGCACGATCCGCAGCCGGTTGTCCCGGTGGCGGGCGGGCACGTATCCGGCGACGCGGTGCAGCAGGCCGCCGGAGGAGTCCGCCGCGTGCACGACGTTCACCGGTTCGATCCAGCGGTCGAGCGCCCGGTCCACGTCCGCGACCGTACGGGAGCGCAGGAGGGCCGGGAGCACGTCGAAGCCCAGTTCCTCGGTGACGCGGGGCGGGTAGCGGAGGCTGATGCCCCCGAGGGGCCCGTCGGCTTCGGGGCCGGCATCGGGGTCGTCCAGGACGACCGGGCCGCGTTCCGTCTCGATCACGTCGATCACGACCGGGGCACCTCCCGCGACCTGGACGGTCTCGCGGTGGTGGGCGGCCGGCCGCCATCCCGAGGGGCCCAGAGCCTCGATGCCGCCGTCCGCGCCCCCGTCCGGGCCGCCGTCCGTCCGGCGCAGCCGCTCCCGGTAGAGGTCGTGGTAGTCGGACATGGCGTTGGTGATCGCCCAGGCGACGGTTCCGGTGTGGCCGAAGTGGGCGATGCCGGGCACGCCGGGGACGGCGAGACCCACGACGTCGTACTCCGGGCACGAGAGGTGGATCTGCTGGTAGAAGCCGGGGTTCTGGAGGAAGCGGTGCGGGTCCCCCGCGATCAGCGGGAACCCGGAGGCGGTGCGGTCGCCCGAGACCGCCCAGCCGTTCGAGCCCGCCGTACCGGGGTCGTCCGCGCTGAACAACTCCAGCGCTTGGTCGCCAAGTTGGCGGGCGACTTCCTCGCGCCACAGCTTGGTCGGGAATCCCGCGAAGAGGATGTGGTGGGTGAGCCACACGCCGAGAGGTGTCCAGCTGTTCCAGGGTTCCGGGGCGAGTCCCGTGGCCGCGAATTCGGGTGCGCTCGCCGCCGCGCGCGCCAGACCGGCGTTCACCCCCTCGACGTAGGCGCGGACCCAGGCGGCCGTCCCCTCCTCCAGTGCGTCGAAGCAGCGCCGGGCCGTGTCGTCGAGCCGGGCCCGGCGGGCGAAGCGGTCCCAGGGGACGGCGTCCGCACCGAGGAAGGAGGCGGTGGTGCCCTGGGAGCGGTGCCGTTCCAGTTCCAGCTGCCAGGCACGGTCGCGTGCCGCGTTCCGTCCCTGGGCGAAGGCAAGCCGCAGTGGATCGGCGGCCCGGAGATGGGGGATGCCCCAGGCGTCCCGGTACGTACTGCCGGCCATGATCCGGTCCCCCTCGCACTCGACATTCCTGGTCCACGGCTCGATCGGGCGCCTGACACCCCATCCCTCATCAAGTTAGCTTAGGCTAAGCTAACTTCTCTTAGAGGGCTCGGGTGTCCACGCCACCAGGGAGGAGTCCGCCCATGGTCCTGCCCGTCATCAACTCCTATGCCATGCCCGACCGTTCCGCGGTTCCCGCGTCCGGCCCGGCCTGGACGATCGACCCGGCACGGGCCGCGCTGCTCGTCCACGACATGCAGAACCACTTCGTCCAGGCCTTCCCGCCGGACTGCTCACCCGTCGTGGAACTGATCGACAACATCGCCACCCTGCGCGAACTGGCGGGCACCCTCGGCATGCCGATCGTCTTCAGCGCCGAACCGGCCGAGCAACGCCCCGGCCAGCGCGGTCTGATGCGTGACATCTGGGGGCCAGGCATCGGCCCGGAACCCGACGGGGACGCGGCGGTGGTGGCCCCGCTCAGGCCCCGGGCGGGCGAACACCTGATGGTCAACGTCCGCCACAACGCGTTCCTCCGCAGCCATCTCGGCAGGCTGCTGCGCTCCGAGGGGCGCGATCAGCTGATCCTGTGCGGGGTGCGGGCGCATCTCGGCATCCTGCTCACGGCCGCGGACGCCTTCATGCACGACATCCAGCCGTTCGTGGTGGCCGACGCGGTGGCCGACTTCTCGGCCGAGGACCACTCCATGGCCCTGCGGTGGATCGCCCGGACCGGTGTCGTCTGCACCACCGACCAGCTGATCCGTCACCTTCTGCACGGCAGGGCGGCACAGAGCATGTGACGGGCGCCGGGGGCGACGGACGGGCGCCCGCGCGGACGCGCCAACAGGCGCCACGCGGAGGGCAGTTGGGACTTGGCAGTCGGCAGTCGGCCGTGAGTGACTTACGCGCAAGGGCGTCCCGGATAGTCGTCGCTCTCCGGTACGCCCGCCTCGCGCATCCTGCGCAGGACCTCGCCCCGCAGCGGCCCGTCGCCGATGTCCACCACACCGTTGGTGTCCCGGTCGAAGACGAGGACGTCCCCCGCGGTGTCCCACAGCACCCACCTGCGCGGGTACGCGGGCGCCAGCCACAGATGGGCGTACGTCTCCACGTTGTCGATGCGCGTGCTCACAGTGCGCCTCCCTCGGTCTCCCGGCCGTCGACGAATGTCGCGACCACGTCGATGTCGCCGATGCGCGAGACCTCCACGCCCGTGGGGTCGTCACCCAGGACGACCAGGTCCGCGCTCCTGCCCGGCGTGAGGCTGCCCGCGCGGTCCTCCCAGTGGCAGGCGAAGGCGCCGGCCACGGTGTAGGCGCGCAGTGCCTCGTCGACGGTGATGCCCTCGTCCGGGCCGATGACCTGCCCCGACGCGGAGGCCCGCTCGACCATGAACTGGATCGCCCTGAGCGGCGATCCGTCCGCGACGGGCCGGTCCGAACTGCCGACCAGCGTGACGCCGTGGTCGAGAAAACCCCGTCCACGGTACAGCCAGGGTGCCCGCTCCTTCCCCATGACGGCCGCGTAGTCGTCGCCGAAGTACCGCAGGAAGTTCGGCTGGACCACAGCTGTCACACCCAGCCTCGCCAGGCGCTCCAGCTGGTCGGGCCGGATGAGGCCCGCGTGCTCGATACGGTGCCGGGCGTCCGGCCTCGGCCGCAGGCGCTGCGCCCGCTCCAGCGCGTCGAGGGCCACGTCGGCCGCCCGGTCGCCGATGGCGTGGACGGCCAGCTGCCAGCCCGCGAGATGCCCGTCGACGATCGTGTCCGCGAGCGACCCGGCGTCCTCCTGCAACTGGCCCGCGTGGTCGAGCCCTTCGTAGGGTCGGCTGAGGGCGGCGGTACGGGCCATCATGCCGCCGTCGGTGTAGATCTTCAGCGCGCCGACGGAGAGCCGGTCGCCGCCGAACCCCGTACGCAGACCGAGGTCGAGGGCGCGGGGGATGCCGTCGTCCCGGTGCGCGGCGACGGGGCGCAGCCGGTCCGCGGACACCATGAGCTGTACGCGCAGGGGCAGTTGCCCCTGTTCCGAGGCCAGTTGGTACGCGCCCAGCTCGACGGGGCTGTGCCCGAACAGGGCGCCGCCGATGCCCGCCTCGGCGCAGCCGGTGATGCCCTCGGCCAGGCAGCCGCGGGCCGCGTGACCGATCGCGTCGGCCAACTCCTGCTGCGAGTAGGGCAGTCGCAGGGCCCGCGCGGCTCCCATGGCTCCCTCGGCGAGAAAGCCGTCCCCGTCGGCGAGTTCGGCGGGCAGGAGGTCCAGGACGGCCGTGTTGACCATGCAGCCGTGTCCGGAGTCGTGCATCAGGAACACCTTGCGCCCGGCGCTGACCGCGTCCAGTTCGGCGGCGGTCAGATGGCGGCCGAGGCCCCGCTGGTCGTACCCCGCGAGGTCCGTCCAGCCTCCTTCCGGGGTGCGTGCCACCGCTTCGGCCACCGCGGCCAGTACGTCCTCGACCGACCGGCACGGCGCGATGCTCGGTGTGCCGGCCTTGAAGCCGGTCCAGGCCAGATGGACATGGCTGTCGATGAATCCGGGCAGCACGGTCGCGCCCTGGAGGTCGACCTCCCTGCGGGCGGGCAGGGCGGCCACCTCCTCGTCCAGGCCCACGATCCGGCCCCGCCAGATGCCCAGTTCGCGGGCGACGGGGCGGTCCGGATCCATGGTGAGGACACGGGCGTTGGTGAGTCGTGTGGAGAGCATCTGCGGGGCTCAGCCGACCTGGTCCGCCGCCGTCCGCTCCACCAGGCTCTTGGGGCGCATGTCCGTCCAGTTGACCTCGATGTGGTCCAGGCACTCCTGGCGGGGAGCGGGGCCGTGCGCGACGGTCCAGCCGGCCGGCACGTCCACGAAGTCGGGCCACAGGCTGTACTGGCCCTCGTCGTTGACGAGCACGGAGTAGGTGCCTTCGGGGTTCTCGAACGGGTTGGTGCTCATGAGGGTCCTCCGACTCGCTTGGTTCTGCTGGGGGTTGATGGGGGTGATGTCGACGGGAGTGACAGGGACAGGGGTGACTGGGATGGGGGTGGCAGAGAGGGAACTAGTCACCGGTGGTTCCGGCCGCCCCGGTCGCACGGTTCGCCGCGCGGGCGACCAGCGCCCTGAGCGCCCGGAACCAGCTCTCCGCCAGATCGCGGACCACCTCCTCGTCCAGGACCGCCTCCGGCCAGGACCAGTGGGCGGCCAGGACGGGCCCGTCGGCGCGGTCCTCGGTCACCACGTTGATGCCCAGCGCGTGCCCTTCCCGCATACCGGGCTCGGGACCGATGTCCGAGACGTCCTCCTCGGGGGCGTACGACCAGTCCGTCGCCTCCGGGATGCCGAAGCGCCCCAGGTAGTTGAACTCGATCGGCGGCGCCTCGAAGCCGGCGAGCACCGGTGCGGTACGGGGGTTGAGGTGGCGGAGCATGCCGTAGCCGACGCCGTTCGCGGGCAGCGAGGCGAGGTGCCGGCGGGTCCGGTCGAGCGCCTCCTCGACGGCCGGGCCGCCCTCCAGGGCCGCGTCCAGGTCGACGGGGCCCGGGTCCAGGAGGACGGGGAAGATGCTGGTGAACCAGCCGACCGTGCGGGACAGGTCGACGTCCCCGGCCACCTCCTCGTCGCGGCCGTGGCTCTCCAGGTCCACCAGGACCGGTCCCCCGGCGCCGCCGTCGTGCCGTCGCCGCCAGTCGGCCACGGCGAGTCCGAGGCCGGTGAGCAGTACGTCGTTGACGTTCGCGGCGAAGGCGGAGGGCACCGCGGACAGCAGCGGGCCCGTGTGCTCGGCGGGCAGCCGCAGCTCCAGCCGCCGTACGGTGCCGGTCGTGTCGCGGACCGGGTCCAGCGGGCTCTTCAGCGGCAGGGGGGCAGCGCCCTCCAACACGCTTGTCCAGAAAGGCAGTTCCTGTTCGCGGGCCGGGTCCTGGGCCAGTTCTTCGAGCGTGCGCGCCCAGGTGCGGAAGGAGGTGTCGACGGGCGGCAGCTCGACGGGGCGTCCCGCCTCGACCGCTCGCCAGGCGGTCTCCATGTCCGGCAGCAGGATGCGCCAGGAGACTCCGTCGGTCACGAGGTGGTGGGCCATCAGGAGCAGCCTGCCGGGTTCGTCGCCCGCGTCGAACCACACCGCCTTCACCATGGTTCCGGCGTCGGGGGCCAGGGTCGCGCGGGCGGTGTGGGCGCCTTCCGCGACCGCGGTCCGCAGGGCGTCGGCGTCCAGGCCCGCGACGTCGACGCGCTCGATCCAGGACCCGGGGTCCACGGAGTCCGTGGGCGGGACTGCGATGCTCCAGGTGCCGCCGTTGCCGTCCTCGCCGACTGCGGCCGTTCGTCGGCTCACGGTCAGTGGGGGCTGGTCGCGCAGTTCCCCGCGCCCCTCAAGGGGCGCGGTACGCACCAGCGTGCCGCGCAGCATCGCGTGGCGGGCTGCCAGGGCCCGCAGGACCGCCGTGAGCTTCGGGCGGTCCAGGGTGGCGGGGGTGCGGACCAGGGCCGACTGGTGGTAGCCCTGGAACGGGCCGCCGAGTTCGCGCAGCCAGTGCATGACCGGGGTGAGCGGCACGATGCCGGTGCCGTCGTCGGCGGGACGGGCGTCGGCGGCACCGGTGGTGGTCGCGACCTCGGCGAGACCGGCGACCGTACGGTGCCGGAGCACCAGGCGCGGAGTGATCCGCACGTCGGCCGCGCGGGCCCTGCTGACGAGTTGCATCGCCATGATGCTGTCGCCGCCGAGGGTGAAGAAGTCGTCGTCGACGCCGACCTCGGCCAGACCCAGCACCTCGGCGAACACCGTGCACAGGGTCTTCTCCAGCTCGGTCCCGGGCGCACGCCCGGTGGAGAGCGCGGAGAAGTCCGGGGCGGGCAGGGCGGCCCGGTCCAGCTTGCCGTTGGCGAGCTCCGGCAGCCGGTCCAGGAGGACCACGGCGGCCGGGACCATGTGGTCGGGCAGCTGTCCGCCGACGTGGGCGCGCAGCCGCCCGGGGTCGGGCAGTGCGCCGGACGCCGGGACCACGTACGCGACGAGCAGTTTCCGCGCGCCTTCCTGACGGACCGTCACCACGGCCTGTGCGACGTCCTGGTGGGCGGTGAGGACGGATTCGATCTCGCCGGGTTCGATGCGGAAGCCGCGGATCTTGACCTGGTCGTCGGCACGGCCCAGGTAGTCGAGGTGTCCGTCGGCCGTCCAGCGGGCGAGGTCGCCGGTGCGGTAGAGGCGGGAGCCGGGGGCGCCTCCGAAGGGGTTGGCGACGAAACGTTCGGCCGTCAGGGCGGGCCGGCCGAGGTAGCCGCGGGCGAGGCCGCCGCCCGCCAGGTACAGCTCGCCCGTCACTCCGGGCGGGACGGGCTGCAGCCGGTCGTCGAGGACGTACGCGCTGGTGCCCGCGACCGGGCGGCCGACGAGCGGGCGGTCGCTGTCGCGCACCCGGGCCACGAGCGCGTCGACGGTGGACTCGGTGGGTCCGTACAGGTTGAACGCCTCGGTACCGTTCAGGCGTCCGAGCCGTTCCCAGAGTGCGCCCGGCACGGCCTCGCCGCCGACGCCGACGACCGCGAGGGGGCTGCTGCCGTCCTCGCGTACGAGTCCGGTCCCGGCCATCTGCGCGAAGAACGACGGGGTGACCTCAAGGAAGTCGAAGCCGTGCTCGACGACGGCCGCGGCAAGGAGATCGGGGTCGCGGCGGGTCTCGTCGGAGACGACGTGGACGCAGTGTCCGTCCAGGAGCCACAGCTGCGGCTGCCAGGAGGCGTCGAAGGAGAACGCCCAGGCGTGTCCCGCACGCAGATGCCGTCGTCCGGTGATCGCCCTCGCGGGCTCGTACAGCGTCTCGCGGTGGCTGTGGAAGAGGTTGCCGACCGTCTCGTGGGTGACGACGACACCCTTGGGGCGGCCGGTGGAGCCGGAGGTGTAGATGACGTACGCCGGACTGGGCGGGGTCAGAGCCGCGATGCGGTCCGTGTCCGTGAGGTCGGTCGCGGGCTGGGCGGCGAGCAGTTCGGCGGTCGCCTCGGCGTCGAGTTCCAGTACCGGCGGGCCGTCCGCGGGGAGCAGCGGTGCGAGCTGTCGTGTGGTGAGCGTCAGGACCGGGCGGGCGTCGGCGAGGGTGTCGGTCAGGTGGGTGGTCGGGGCGTCCGGGTCGAGCGGCAGGTAGGCGGCGCCCGCCTTGTGCACGGCGAGGATGGCCAGCAGGGTGCGGGCGGTGCGGGGCAGGGCCAGTGCGACGAGGCGTTCCGGTCCGGCGCCCTGGGCGACGAGCAGCCGGGCGAGCCGGTTCGCCTTCGCGTTGAGCTGGGCGAACGTCAGCTTGATGCCGTCGGACGCGACGGCCGGTGCGTCCGGTGAGAGAGCCGCCTGCCGTTCGAAGAGGGCCGGTACGGTGGTCGGTCCGGCGAGCAGGGGCCGGTCGTTCCACTCGGTGAGGATGCGCCGGCGTTCCGCGTCGCCGAGGATGTCGATGCGGCCGATCGGGGTGTCGGGGGCGGCGACCACGGCCCGCAGCAGCCGCACGAGCCGTTCGGCGATCGCCTCGGCGGTCGCGTGATCGAAGAGGTCGGTGCTGTATTCCAGTACGCCGTCGACACCGCCGCCACCCTCCACGTCATGACCGCCGCGCTCCACGAAGTCGAAGGAGAGGTCGAACTTGGCGCCGGTCGCGCCGACTTCCTCGCGTCGCGCGTCGAGGCCGGCGAGGAAGTCCCCCGTACCGCCCGCCGCGAGATACACGACCATGACCTGGAACAGCGGGTGCCGGGAGAGCGAGCGCGCGGGGCTGAGGACGTCCACCACCCGCTCGAACGGCACGTCCTGGTGGTCGAAGGCGGCCAGGTCGGTCTCCCGGACGCGGGCGAGCAGTTCGCGGAACGCCGGGTCGCCGGAGGTGTCGGTGCGCAGGACCAGGGTGTTGAGGAAGAACCCGACCAGGTCCTCCAGCGCCTCTTCGCTCCGCCCGGCGATCGGGCTGCCGAGCGGGATGTCCGTACCGGCGCCCAGCCTGGTCAGCAGGGCGGCCACGGCCGCCTGGACGATCATGAACATGCTGACGTTGCCGGACCGGGCCAGCTCGCGCAGTCCCGCCGCCAGCTCCGCGTCCAGGGCCATGTCGACCACGCCACCGCGGTAGCTGGCCTCCAGCGGGCGGGGCCGGTCGGCGGGCAGCGCCAGCTCTTCGGGCAGCCCTGCCAACGCCTGCTTCCAGAAGTCGAGTTGGCGGGACGCCAGGCTCCGCGGATCCTTCTCGTCGCCGAGCACCGCACGCTGCCACAGGCTGTAGTCGGCGTACTGGACGGGCAGGGGTGCCCACGCGGGCGTACCGCCCGTCGCGCGCGCCGCGTAGGCGGCGGCCAGGTCGTGGGTGAGGGGCCGGTCCGACCACTCGTCGCCCGCGATGTGGTGGAGCAGGAGCAGCAGGACGTGCTCGTCCTCGGCGGTTCGGAAGAGGTGGACGAGCAGGGGCGCCTCCCGGTCCAGCTCGAAGCCGTACCCGACGGCCTCGGCCAGCCGTTCCGCCAGTTCCTCCTCACCGCTCACGGAGGTGGTCCGCACGGCGATCCCGGCCCGCTGGGGCTCCAGGATCAGCTGGTACGCCCGTCCGTCCTCCTCGGGGAAGACGGTGCGCAGCGGCTCGTGGCGGGCCACCAGATCGTCGACCGCGATCCGCAGCGCGTCGGCGTCGAGGGCGCCGGAGAGCCGCCAGACCAGCGGAATGTTGTACGTGGGACTCGGGCCCTCCACCCGGTACAGGACCCACAGCCGCTGCTGGGCGAAGGAGAGCGGCAGCCGATCCGGCCGGTCCGCCGGGGCGAGGACGGGCAGGTCGGCGCGGGCCCCGTCGGTCGCCCCGTCGCGGAGCGCGTCGGCGAGTCGGGCGGGTGTCGGGGCGTCGAAGACCGTGCGCAGGGACGCCTCGGCGCCGAGCACCGCCCGGACGCGGGCGGCGAGCCGCATGGCCACCAGGGAGTGACCGCCCAGGGCGAAGAAGTCGTCGTGGACACCGACGCGTTCCAGGTCCAGGACCTCGGCGAACAGACCGCAGAGGATCTCCTCGCGCGGGGTGCGGGGCAGGGATTCGGTGGTACCGGCCGCGAAGTCGGGCGCGGGCAGTGCCCTGCGGTCGAGCTTGCCGTTGGGGGTCAGCGGCAGGGCGTCCAGGGCCATGAAGGCCGCGGGGACCATGTGCTCGGGCAGCTCGGCGGCGGCGTGCCTGCGCAGCGCGGCAGAGACCTCGGGAACCGCGGCGGCAGCGGAGGTGCCGGAGACGCCAGGAACCGCAGAGGCACTGGAGACGGCAGGGTCCGTGTCGCGTCCCGCCGCCGGGACGACGTACGCCACGAGTCGCTGGCCGTGCGGGACGACGACGGCCTGGGCGACGGTGTCGTGGCGCCCGAGGACGGACTCGATCTCGCCGAGTTCGATCCGGAAGCCGCGGATCTTGACCTGGTCGTCGGTGCGGCCCAGGTACTCGACCGTGCCGTCGGACGTCCAGCGGGCGAGGTCGCCCGTGCGGTACATGCGCTCGCCGGGCCCGCCGTACGGGTCGGCGACGAACCGCTCGGCGGTCAGTCCGGCGCGGTCGAGATAGCCACGGGCCAGCTGGGCACCGGCGAGGTACAGCTCACCCGCCACACCCGGCGGGACCGGCCGCAGCGCGGCGTCGAGGACGTACACGCGGGTGTTCCACACCGGCCGTCCGATGGGCACCGAGGTGGCGCCCGGATGCACCTGGGCCGCGGTGACGTCGACGGAGGCCTCGGTCGGCCCGTACAGGTTGTGCAGTTCGGTGGAGGCGAGCGTCCGGTGGAAGCGGTGCGTGAGCGGGGCGGGCAGGGCCTCGCCGCTGCACATCACCTTGCGCAGGCCCACGCATCCCGCGGCGGCCGGCTCCTCCAGGAACAGCTGGAGCATCGAGGGCACGAAATGCGCGACGGTGACGTCCTGCCGCTGGATCAGCTCGGCGAGATAGCGGGGGTCCTTGTGTCCGTCGGGCCGGGCGACCACCAGGGCGGCCCCGGTGATCAGCGGCCAGAAGAACTCCCAGACGGAGACGTCGAAGCTGGACGGGGTCTTCTGGAGCACCCGGTCCGCGCCGGTCAGGCCGTAGGCGTCCTGCATCCACAGCAGGCGGTTGACGATGCCCGACTGCGGTACGACCACACCCTTCGGACGTCCCGTGGAACCGGAGGTGTAGATGACATAGGCGGGGCTCGACGGGTCGTACGCGCCGGGAAGCGGGCCCTCGGGCCCCTCGGGCAGGCCGTCGCGGATCACGCACACCGGACGGGCGTCCTCCAGCATGAACGCGAGGCGCTCCTGCGGGTAGTCGGCGTCCAGCGGCAGATGGGCGCCGCCCGCGCGATGCACCGCGAGGAGGGCGATCACGAGGTCCGCCGAGCGCGGCAGCGCGACGGCCACCGTGCGCTCGGGACCCACGCCGAGGCCGGCCAGCACCCGTGCGGTGTGTTCGACGCGCGCGTCCAACTCGGCGTACGTCAGCCGCTGTTCGCCGAAGACCAGCGCGAGCGCGTCGGGTGTGCGGGCCGCCTGGGCACGGAACAGCTCGGGGAGGGTGGTGGGGGCCGTCTCGTGGGCCGTGTCGTTCCAGTCCGCGAGGACGAGCGCCCGCTCGTCCGGCGTCAGCACCTCCACCTCACGCACGGGCAGGTCCGGCGTGTCGGCGACCTGCGCCAGCAGTCGGACCAGGCGTCCGGCGAGGCGTTCCGCCGTCGTTCCGTCGCACAGGTCGGTCGCGTAGTCGAGCAGCAGGACCAGCCGGTCCTGCTCGTCCACGAAGGTGAAGTGCAGGTCGAACTTGGCCCTGCCGGTGTCCATGTCGGACCACTCGGTGGACAGGCCCAGCAGGTCGGGGTCGCCGTCGGGTCGGTAGTGGTAGCCCAGCATCACCTGGAACAGCGGGTTGCGGCCCGCCACCCGCGGCGGGTTGACGGCCTCCACGACCCGGTCGAAGGGCAGGTCCTGGTGCTCGAAGGCGGCGAGCGCCGACTCACGCACCCTGCCGGCCAGTTGACGGAACGTCAGGTCGTCGCCCGACAGGTCGGTGCGCAGGACCAGGGTGTTGACGAAGAAGCCGACCAGGTCGTCGAGTCCGCTGTCCGTGCGGCCCGCGATGGGCGCGCCGAGCGGGATGTCGTCGCCCGCGCCCAGCCGGTGCAGCAGGGTCGCCGTGGCCGCCTGGAGGAGCATGAACATGCTGGTGCCGGTCTCGCCGGACAGCTCGCGCAGGGTGCGGCCGACCTCTGCGGGCACCTCGTGGCGGACCTTGCCGCCGAGTCCGGTGGGCTCGGCGGGCCGCGGCCGGTCCAGGGGCAGCGCCAGCTCCTCGGGAAGGTCGCGCAACGCCTGCGTCCAGTACGCCAGTTGTTCGTCGCCGACCTGGGCGAGGAGCTGTTCCTGCCACAGCGTGTAGTCGGCGTACTGCACGGGCAGCGGCGCCCGGTCGGGCTCCTGACCCGCGACCCGGGCCGCGTACGCGGTGTTCAGGTCGGCCAGGAACGGCCGGTCGGACCATTCGTCGGTCGTGATGTGGTGCAGTACGACAGCCACCACGTGGTCGGTCGGGCCGACCCTGAACACCTCGCAGCGCAGCGGGAGTTCGCGCGCCAGGTCGAAGGGGCGCTGCTGCGCCGACTCGATCAGCCCGTCCAGTGCCTGCTCGGCGCAGTCCGTCACGGTGAGGCCGGGCGCGGCCTCGGCGGCCGGGACGACGACCTGGTACGGCTCTCCGTCGTGCTCGTGGAACACCGTGCGCAGCGCCTCGTGCCGACCCGCCACATCGCTCAGCGCGGACCGCAGCGCGTCGAGATCGAGTTCCCCGCGCAGCCGGAAGACCAGCGGGAAGTTGTACGCGACACCGCTGCCGGTGATGCGTTCGACCAGCCACAGCCGGCGCTGGGCCGGTGAGAGCGGGATGCGGTCGGGGCGTACGACGGGGGCGACGGCCGGACGGGCGGGGCGCCCGCTGTCGGCCCGTGCGGCGAGCAGTTCGGGTGTCGGCGCCTCGAAGAGGTCGCGGATCGCCAGCTCGGCGCCCAGCTCGGTGCGGGCCCGGCTGATCAGCCGGGTGGCGAGCAGCGAGTGGCCGCCCAGGTCGAAGAAGCCGTCCTCCGCGCCGACCTCGGGCAGTCCCAGTACCTCGGCGAAGAGACGGCAGAGCACCTCTTCCTGCGGGGTGCGCGGTCCGCGGCCGGTGCCGAGGGCGACCGCGGGTTCGGCGTCGGGCAGGGCGCGCTGGTCCAGCTTGCCGTTGTCGTTCATGGGCAGCCGGTCGAGGGTCACGAACGCGGCCGGGACCATGTACTCGGGCAGCTGCTGCTTGAGATCGTCGCGCAGCCGCCGGACCAGGCTGTTCGCTCCCCGGGCCGCGGTGGGCTCGTTGGCGTACGGGGCCTCGCCGCCGCCGGGGAGGTAGAGCCCGGCGGTACGCCCGGGGCCGGCGGCGAGGGAGTCGGTGTCTGTTTCGGTGGCGGTGGCGGGGATGAACACGGCGTCGTACGTGCCGGGTTCGCGGGACCAGGTCGTCAGGACCTGGCAGCCCAGCCGCGCGCCGAGGTCGTGCAGCTCCTCGGGGTCCACTCCCCCGGCGGCCCCCACGCGGGCGTCGGGAACGCCGGTGAACCGCAGCGGGGTGACCGCACGGACGAGGTCGGTCAGATCGAGGTCTTCGGTGTAGCCGACGGACGGCACGCGCTCCAGGGCGAGGTCGGCCTCACCCGCGTACAGGACGGCGTCGTAGCGGTGGCGGGTCAGCTCGTTGTGGTGGCGGGCGCGCTTGGTCCGCAGGTCGACGCGGTGGCCGAGGGTGGTGAAGTAGTCGGGGTCGACGAGGAGTTCCTTCTCCAGGCGCAGCCCGCGTTCGACGGCGCGCTCAAGTCCCTCCCCCGTGATGCCCTGGGTCCTGGCCCGCTGGATCTCCGTCTGGAAGGTCCGGGCGAGGCGCAGGTTGCGGACGTCACCGACGAACAGCGCGCCGCCCGGCGCCAGGAGCCGCATGGCTCCCTCGATCACCGTCGTCAGGTAGTCGATGCTCGGGAAGTACTGGATGACGGAGTTGATGACGATCGTGTCGAAGTACCCGTCGGCGGGCAGACCGGTCAGGTCGTCGGCCGGCTGGGCGCGCAGGGTGACCCGTGCGGCCAGCTCCGGGTCCTGCGCCAGCTCCTCGCCGATCTTGCGGATGACGGGGGCGGCGAAGTCGGTCGCCCAGTAGGCCTCGGCCTCCGGCGCGAGCTTCGACAGCAGCAGGCCGGAGCCGACACCGATCTCCAGGACGCGGCGCGGTCGCAGCGAGCGGATCCGGGCGACGGTGGCCTCGCGCCACTCCCGCATCTCCTCGAAGGGGATGGGCTGCCCGTCGTACGAGGAGTCCCAGCCCGCGTAGTCCTCGGTGAAGACGGCGGTGCTGATCTCCTCGTACTCGTCGGAGTAGATCTCCTGCCACTCGCCGACCTGCTCGCGTTCGGCGCCGTCACGGTCGCCGCCGGTGAGCGGGGCCGGGACGACATAGCCGACGAGCCGTTCGTCGCGGACGACCACGGCCGCGTGCGCGACCTGGGGGTGCCGGGAGAGCGCGGTCTCGATCTCGCCCAGTTCCACGCGGTAGCCGCGGATCTTGACCTGGTCGTCGGTGCGGCCGAGGAAGTCGAGGTTGCCGTCGGGGCCCCGGCGTACGAGGTCGCCGGTGCGGTACATGCGCTCGCCGGGCTCGCCGAAGGGGTCGGCGACGAACCGCTCGGCGGTCAGCCCCGGCCGCTCCAGGTAGCCGCGGGCCAGACCGATGCCCGCGATGTACAGCTCGCCGGGGACGCCCTCGGGCACCGGCCGCAGCCAGGCGTCCAGGATGTGGGCGCGGGTTCCGCGGATCGGACGGCCGACGGTCGGGGTGGCGCTGTCGAGGGTGCCGCCGCCGAGAGTGTTGATGGTGTACTCGGTCGGCCCGTAGAGGTTGTAGCCGTACGTGCCCTCGGTGTCGCGGAGCCGGTTCCACACGGTCTCGGACACGGCCTCGCCGCCGAGCAGCACGAGCGGCGGCCGGTGACCCTCCAACAGGCCCTGCTCGATGAGGAGATGGGCATAGGTGGGCGTCACGTTGATGACGTCGACGCGGTGGGTCTCGCAGTACGCGACCAGGGCCTCGGCGTCGCGCCGCAGCTCCTCGTCGCAGATGTGCACCTCATGCCCCTCGACGAGCCACAGCAGCTCTTCCCAGGACATGTCGAAGGCGAACGACACCGTGTGCGCGATGCGCAGTCCGCGTCCGCCCGCCGAGGCGATGGCCGGTTCGAAGATCTCCCGCTGGTGGTTGAGCTGCATGTTGGTCAGGCCGCGGTAGGGCGTGACGACACCCTTGGGCCGGCCGGTGGACCCGGAGGTGTAGATGACGTACGCCGGGTGCTCCAGGCTGAAGCGCCGCCGCTCCAGGTCGGCCGGGTAGGCGGCCAGTTCGACGGTCACCGCCAGGTCGTCGAGGAGGGCGCGGGGGGTGTCGGCCGCCGCCAGCCGTTCGGAGACGGCGGTGTTGGACAGCAGCAGTGTGGGCCGGGCGTCCTGGAGCATCGCGACGAGCCGGTCGTCCGGATGGTCCAGCTCCAGGGGCAGGTACGCGGCACCGGTGCGCAGGACGGCGAAGAGCGCGACGACCATGTCGAGGGAGCGGGGCAGTCCGAGCGCGACGACCCGCTCGGGTGCGGCGCCCCGGTCGATCAGCAGTCGGGCCATGCGGTTGATACGGGCGTCGAGCTGGGCGTAGGTGAGGGTCTGGTCGCCGAAGACGAGGGCGGTGGTGTCGGGCGTGGCCAGGGCCTGTGCCGCCAGCAGGTCGGCGATGGTGTCCTCGGGGTCGGGCACCCGCCCCTCGGCCCTCTCACGCTCCGATCGCTCGTGCTCGGCGGGGAGTTGAGCGTCCAGTCGTCCGACCGGGGCGTCGAGGTCGTGGGTGAGCCGTTCGAGGAGCAGCGTGAACCGGTCGAGCAGGTCCTGCGCCTGGGGCCGCGCGACGACGTCGGCCCGGTGGGTCAGGGTGACCTGGATGGAGCGGCCCGGGGTGACGACCAGGTTGACGGGATAGTGCGTGGCGTCGACGTTGGCGACGGCCGTGGCCCCGTGCTGGTCGCTCAGTTCGGCGAGCCGCTCCTCGGTGTCGCTGTTGCGCAGCACGAAGAGGGTGTCGAACAGCCGCCGGTGCCCGGTCTCGGCCTGCAGCACACCGAGGCCCAGATACTCGTACGGCATGACGGCCAGCCGCTCGTCCTGGACGCGGCGCAGCAGGGCGAGTACGGGTTCGGCCGGGTCGTAGGCGATACGGGCGGGGACGGTGTTGAGGAACATGCCGATGACGTTCTCGATCTCCGGCACCTCGCTCGGCCGGCCCGCGACGGTGGTGCCGAAGACGACGTCACTGCGGCCGGTCGCGCTCGCCAGGGTCAGGCCCCAGGCGGCGTTGAGCACCGTGTTGAGGGTCAGTCCGTGGCGGCGGCCGATGTCGCGCAGCCGTGTCCCGACCTCGTCCGGGACGTGGGCGTCGAGGCTCTCCGGGATGTCCGGCTCCAGGCCCTGGTCGGCGGCGGCGAGCAGGGTGGGCTCGTCGAGTCCGGCCAGCGCGGTACGCCAGGCGGCGGTGGCGACGGCCGTGTCCTGGACCTCCAGCCAGGTCAGGTAGTCGCGGTACGAGCCGGGGGCGGCCAGTCCGCTCGGGTCGCCGCCGGACTCGTACAGGGCGAAGAGCTGGTCGAGGAAGAGCCAGGCGGACCAGCCGTCCCACAGGAGCAGATGGCGGCCGACGACGAGGCGGTCGCCGCGTTCCTCGCCGAGCCGGATCACCAGGATGCGGAAAAGCAGCGGGCGGGTGAGGTCGAAGCGGCGGGAGCGCTCGGCGTCGGTCAACTCCCGCAGGCGGATGTCCTGTTCGGTGGCCGACAGGTCGGAGAGGTCGACCTCTTCGAGGGGGATCTCGGGGTCGCGGACGATGAACTGCACGGGCTGGCGCAGTCCTTCGCTGGTGAACCCGGCACGCAGGCTGGGGGTGCGGTCCAGCAGCACCCGTACGGCGGTGCGCAGGCGGTCGGTGTCGAGCGGGACGGCGATGTCGAACGACTCGTGGACGGTGTAGACGTCCAGGGTGCCGGCGTCGTACGTGGAGTGGAAGAACAGGCCTTCCTGGAGCGGGGCGAGCGGCCAGATGTCGTCCACGGGGCCGGGGCTGAGCCGGTGGACGCGCTCGGTCTCCTCGGCGGTGAGGGCGAAGTCGGAGCGCGGGGCGCTTGTCTCGGCGACCGGGGTGGCCGCCGCGGCCAGGGCGAGCGGGGTGCGGTGCGCGAAGACGTCACGGGGGTTCAGGTCGAGGCCGGCCCGGCGGGCGCGGCTGGAGACGCCGATCGAGGTGATGCTGTCGCCGCCGAGCATGAAGAAGTCGTCGTCGATACCGACCTCGTCGAGCTTCAGCACCGCGGCGAAGATGCCGGTCAGCGCGGCCTCCCGCGCGTCGCGGGGTGCGCGCGCCCCGGCCCGTACCGCCTGCGGGGCGGGCAGCGCGGCGCGGTCGAGCTTGCCGCTGGGGGTGAGCGGGAGTGCGTCCAGGACGACGTAGGCGCCGGGGACCATGGGGGCGGGCAGGGAGTCGGCGAGGGCCGTCTGGAGTTCGGCGGGCTCGGGGTGTGCGTCGCGGGCCGGGACCACGTACGCCACGAGCGCGCTGCCGCCGCTCCCGGTGGCGGTGACGGTGACGGCGGCCTGGGCGACGGACGTCTGCCGGGCCAACGCGGCCTCGATCTCGCCCAGTTCGATGCGGTTGCCGCGGATCTTGACCTGGCGGTCGGTGCGGCCCAGGTACTCGACGACTCCGTCGGCGCGACGGCGTACGAGGTCGCCCGTGCGGTACATGCGCGCGCCGGGCCCGCCGTACGGGTCGGCGACGAACCGCTCGGCGGTCAGGCCCGGCCGGGCGTGATAGCCGCGGGCCAGCTGGACGCCGGTCAGGTACAGCTCGCCGGGCACGCCCGGGGGTACCGGCCTCAGGCAGGTGTCCAGAACGCGCAGGTCCGTGTTCCACACCGGCTGCCCGATGGGCACGGTCGTGCCGGGCGCGATGGCGTGGAGGTCGTACGGGTGGTACGTGACGTCGACGGCGGCCTCGGTCGGGCCGTACAGGTTGTGCAGCGGTACCCCGGTGAGGGCCAGCCAGCGGGCCGACGCGGCGGTGGGCAGGGCCTCGCCGCTGCTGAAGACGCGCCGCAGGGAGGCGGCCCACGCGGGAGGTGCGGTGCCCTCCTCCGGACGCGGGGAGGACGGCTCGAAGGACTGGAGGAACGCTTCGAGCATCGACGGCACGAAGTGCAGGGTGGTGACGCCCTGTTCGCGGATCAGCTCGGCGAGGTAGGCGGGGTCGCGGTGGCCGTCCGGGCGGGCGAGTACGACCGTGGCACCCTCGCACAGCGCCCAGAAGAACTCCCAGACGCTGACGTCGAAGCTGGCGGGGGTCTTCTGCAGCACCCGGTCGTCGGCGGCCAGTCCGTACTGGCCCTGCATCCAGGCCAGCCGGTTGACGATCGCGCGATGGGTGACGACGACACCCTTGGGCAGGCCGGTGGAGCCGGAGGTGTAGATCAGGTACGCGGGGTCGTCGGGGCCCGCCACGACGGCGGTGGCGGCTTCCGGTCGCTCGGCGGCTTCCGGCTGCTCGTCCGCCGGGGCGTCCACCAGGAGGTGGGCGAGGCCCGGGACCTCGGGCAGTCGGTGCGCGGTGCCGGAGGTGGTGACGACCGTCGTCGCGCCGGAGTCGGTGAGCATGTGGGTCACCCGGTCGGCGGGGTAGTCCACGTCGACGGGAAGGTAGGCGGCCCCGGACCTGAGCACGCCGAGCAGGGCGACCATGAGGTCGGCGGAGCGGGGGACGGCGACCGCGACGACGACGCCGGGCCGGGCGCCCTCCGTGCGGAGTCTGTGCGCCAACTCCGCTGCTCGGGCGTCGAGTTCCGCGTACGTGACGGTCTCGCCCTCGTACACGACCGCCGTGGCGGCCGGGGTGCGGGCGGCCTGGGCCTCGAAGGCGGCGGCGAGAGTGGTGTCGGGCACCTCGTGGCGTTCGCCGGACGGGTGGGCCCGGGACAGCTCCGCCGCCGACAGCAGCTCCAGCGCGGCGGCCGACTGCCCGGGGTCCGCCGCCAGAGCGTGCAGGATGCGGGTGAGACGGTCGGCGATCCCGCGTACGGCCTCGGCGTCGAGGCGCTGGGCGTGGTGCTTCAGCCGCAGGTCGAGACGGCGGCCCGGCTTCACGATCAGGGCGAGCGGGTAGTGGACGGCGTCGTGGAACTCGTGGCCCGTGACCCGGACCCGGCCGGAGGGGTCGGCGAGACCGGTGGCGGCCGGGTAGTTCTCGAAGACGACGAGGGTGTCGAACAGTTCGCCGCTGCCCGCGAGCCCGGCGACCCGCTGGATCTCCGCGAGCCCGAGGTGCTGGTGGTCGAGGAGTGCGGCCTGCTCGTCCTGGAGGCGCCCGAGGAGACCGCCGAGGGTGTCCGAGGGCTCCCAGCGGAAGCGGGTGGGAAGGGTGTTGATGAACAGCCCGACCATGGACTCGATGCCCTCGACCTCGGCGTCCCGGCCGGAGACGGTGGTGCCGAACACCACGTCCTGGCGGGCGGTCAGCCGTCCGATCAGCAGGCCCCAGGCGCTCTGGACGACCGTTCCCAGGGTCACTCCCAGCTCGCGGGCGCGGGCCGACAGCCGGGCGGTGACCTGCTCGGACAGCTCGACACGGACCTGCGCGGGCGTGATCGGCGTGCCGTCGGCCGGCGTCTCGACGAGACGGGTGGGCTCCTCGATCCCGGCGAGCGCGTCGTGCCAGGTCTCGCGGGCGGTGTCCCGGTCGGCGGCGGCGAGCGTACGCAGGTACGAGCGGTACGGGGCGACCTCGGGCAGCGGGGCCGGGTTCTCGCCGTAGGAAGCGAGCAGTTCGCGGTGCAGGACGGGCAACGACCAGCCGTCGGCCACACTGTGATGGAACGTCAGCAGGAGACGGGCGCGGTCCTCGCCGAGCCTGATGAAGGCGCAGCGCAGCAGGGGCGGTCGGGCGAGGTCGAAGCGGCGGGCACGCTCCTCGGCGGCCACGGCGTCGGCCGTCACCTCGGCCGTCACTGCGGCTTCCATGTCGGCTTCCGTGCCGGCTTCCGTGCCGGCGACGCGTGCCGCCGCCGACAGGTCCAGTTCGCGCCAGGGCAGTTCCAGTCCCTCGGTGATGATCTGTACCGGGCGTCCGTCGGCGAGGGGGCGGAAGCAGGCGCGCAGCGGGGCGTGCCGGTCGAGGACGCGCTGGGCGGCCTTGCGCAGGGCCTCGGCGTCGACGGGACCGGACAGTTCGAGGGCCTGCTGGACCACGTAGGCGTCGTGGTCGGCGCCGTCGACGAGGGCGTGGAAGTAGAAGCCCTCCTGGAGGGGGCTCAGGGGCAGCAATTCCTGCACGGTCACCGGGTACTCGCCCTGGATCTCGGCGAGTTCGGCGTCGGTGAGCCGCACGAGCGGGGCCTGCGCGTGGGAGGCGCCCGCCCCTGTTCCCGTACCCGCGCCTGGGCCTGAGCCCGCGCCTCCGCCCGTGGCGGTTTCAGCGTCGGCGTCGGGGCGGACGGTCGCCGCCTCCGCGAGGGCCGCGACCGTCCGGTGCCGGAAGACATCGCGGGAGCTGAGCCGCAGTCCGGCCCTGCGGGCGTGGATGAGCAGTTGGATGGCGGTGATGCTGTCGCCGCCGAGGGCGAAGAAGTCGTCGTCGATGGTCGCCGACCGCAGGCCCAGCACTTCGGCGTAGGCAGCGCACAGCACCTCCTCACGGGCGTCGCGCGGCGGGCGGCCGGAGCTGAGGGCCCCGTAGTCCGGCACGGGAAGCGCGGCGCCGTCGAGCTTGCCGCTCGGGGTGACCGGGAGGCGGTCCAGGGGGACGACGGCGGACGGGACCATGTACTCCGGCAGCTGCTCGGACGCGTACGAACGCAGCGCCTTCATCAGGGAGTTCACATCACGGAAGGGCGCGGGGCGGTTGGCGTGCGGGGCGGTTCCGGACGGGCGGTACAGCCCGCCCGGGGTCGCGGACAGGCTGTCGGCGGGGCCGAAGACCACGTCGAGGCTGCCGTCGTCGGCGACCCCGTTCCAGGTGACCGCGGCCTTCAGGCCGTACCGGGCGGCGAGGGCGTGGAGGGCTTCCGGGTCCGGCGCGTCGGCGGGGGACGCGGCGCGGCTGCTGTCGTCGAGCGCGGACAGCGCGGCCAGGTCCTCGGCGAGACGGGCGTTGGGCAGACCGGTGACGCGGAAGGGGGGTGTGTGTTCCGCGGGCGTCGCTGTGCGGCGGCCGACGAGCAGAGCGTCCATGGCGTCCAGGGCGTCGCCGTTGCCGCCGGCCACGTCGGCCCAGGCGATCTCGTCGCCCGTGGCCGGGGTGGGCGGGGCTCCGGCACCCACGCCCAGGTCGCTCGAAAGGGCAGCGTCGCTTTCAGCTCGGTCGCGCGGTTCCCCGCGCCCCTGCGGGGCGGATCCGCCGTCGGTCCGTGCCGGCGTCAGCACGACGTCGTAGCGGTACCGCGTCAGCTCGTTGTGGTGGTGGCCGTGCTTGACCCGGATGTCGACGTCGAAGCCGTCGAGGGCCGCGAAGTAGTCGGGGTCCAGGAGGAGTTCGCCCTCCCAGGCGAGCGACCGTTCCACGGCGGCCCGCAGTGCCTGCTTGTCCCCCGGGTCGGTCGCGCGGCGCGTCTCCACCGCGGCGCGCAGGACGCGCAGCAGCCGGGCGTTGCGCACGTCGCCGACGAACAGCCGTCCGCCGGGGGCCAGCAGCTCGGCGGCGGCGGCGATGACATCGGTGAGGTAGTCGGCGCCGGGGAAGTACTGGGCGACGGAGTTGAGGACGACGGTGTCGAAGTGGGCCCGGGGCAGCCCGGAGGTGTCGTGCGCGGGCCGGGCGCTCAGGTGCACCCGGCCGGCCAGCTCCGGCGCCCGGTCGACCTCGGCGCGCAGGGCCCGTACCGCCTCCTCGGAGAGGTCGGTGCCCCAGTACTCCTCACAGCCGGGGGCGATCCTGGAGAGGATCAGACCGCTGCCGACGCCGATCTCCAGCACACGGCGCGGCGCCAGCTCCTCGATACGGGCGAGGGTCGCCTCGCGCCACTCGCGCATCTCCGCGACGGGGATGGGCAGTCCGTCGTACATGCTGTTCCAGCCGGCGAAGTTCTCCCGGAAGCCCGCGGTCGCGCCGGCGCCCGGCCCCGCCGAGCCGTCCCGGGTGCCCTCGGATCCCGCCGCCGAGTACAGCAGTTCGTGCAGGTCCTTCCACTCCTGGACCTGTTCGCCGAAGTCCTGGTCGGCGTCCAGCGAGGGAACGACATAGGCGGCGAGCCTGCGGTCGCCGGGGCGGTCCTCGCGGACCAGGACCGCGGCCTGCTCCACGGCCGGGTGGGCGCGCAGCACGGACTCGATCTCACCGGGTTCGATCCGGAAGCCGCGGATCTTCACCTGCGCGTCGGCGCGGCCCAGGAACTCCAGCCGGCCGTCGGCCTTCCAGCGCACCAGGTCGCCGGTGCGGTACAACCGTTCGCCGGGCGGGCCGAACGGGTCCGCGACGAACCGCTCGGCCGTCAGGTCGGGCCGCCCGAGGTAGCCGCGGGCGAGACCGGCTCCGCCGAGGTAGAGCTCTCCCGGGACACCGGCCGGTACGGGCTGGAGCCGGGCGTCGAGCACGTAGGCGCGGGTGCCGGGGTCGGGGACGCCGATCGGCACGATGGTGCCGGCGGGGGTGTCGGGATCGCAGAGGCCGAGGGTGGAGTTGGTGGTCGCCTCGGTGGGGCCGTACGCGTTGAACATCATCCGGCCGCGCGCGTACCGGCCGACCAGCTCGGGCGAGACCCGTTCGGTGCCAGCGAGCAGGGTGGCGGGCGGCAGTTCGACGCCCTCGGGCATCGCGGCGAGGAGGGCCGGCGGGAGGATCATGAAGGTGATGCCGTTGGCGTGGGCGTAGTCGGCGAGCGGGGCGCCGGGCACCCTCAACTCGGCCGGTACGACGACGAGTCGGCCACCGGAGAGCAGCCCGAGGCACAGGTCCCAGAACGCCACGTCGAAGCTCGGCGAGGCGAACTGCAGGACGCGGCTGTGCGGTCCGATGCCGAACCGCTCGCTCTGCGTGGCGACCAGCTTGGCGACGCCCGCGTGGGAGAGCACCACGCCCTTGGGCCGGCCGGTGGAGCCGGAGGTGTAGATGACGTAGGCGGCGTTCCCGACGGAGAGCGAACGCGCCGGTGCGCCCGGCTGAGACTCCGTCAACTCCCGTACGGTGTCCGGCGCGTCCAGCACCAGGACGTCCATGCCGTCGCACGGCGGGATGTCCGCCGCGACCTCGGCGGTGGTGAGCAGGCAGGCGGGCCGGGCGTCGGCCAGCATGTACGAGACGCGGTCGGCCGGATAGTCGGTGTCGACCGGCAGATAGGCGGCGCCGGACTTCAGTACGGCTACCTCGGCGACGATCAGTTCGGCCGAGCGGGGCACGGCGAGGGCCACCACGCGTTCGGGTCCGGCGCCGCGCGCGACGAGGGCGTGGGCCAGCCGGCCGGACCGTTCGTCCAGTTCCGCGTAGGTGAGTGTGGTGTCCTCGAAGACGAGCGCGATCTCGTCGGGCCGCTCCCGTACCCGGTCGGCGAACATCTCCGGCCAGGTCCGCAGCGGGATGTCGTGCTCGGTGTCGTTCCACTCCTCCAGGACGCGGTGCCGTTCCTCGGCGTCCAGCAGGTCCAGTTCACCGATCGGGGTGTACGGGCGGGCGATCGCGTCGGCCAGCAGGGTGGCGTAGTGGCCCGCGGTCCGCAGGGCGGTCCCGTCCCGGAACAGGTCCGGCCGGTAGGTGACGCGGACGTCACCGGCGCGGACTTCGAGCGCGAGGTCGAGCGAGCCCCCGTAAACGCCGGTGAAGTCAGTGCCGCTCCCCGCTTCCGCTCCGGAAGCCGTGGCCGCTGCGGACACCGTGTCCGTCCCGAACAACGTGTTGAACAGCAGCCCGCCGCCCCGGGTCGGCTCCGGCCTCAACTCGGCCACCAGAGAGGCCGGTTCGACGCGGTGGGTCTCGGCCTCCTCGCACGCCTCACCGACGCGCCGGACCAGTTCGGAGAACCCGGTTCCGCCGTCGAGAGTCACCCGGACCGGCAGTCCCCCGTACCCGACGGTGAGGTCGTGCGCGCCGCCGTAGCGGTGCAGCAGCGCCACGAACGCGGACAGGAGAGTGACCTCGTCGGCCGTCGCGTCCAGGGTGCGACTGATCGTGCGCGGCGCGCCGCCGGGCTTGAGCGGATACGGGAAGTCGACGGGCAGGACCGCCTCCTGAGGGAGGGGGTCGAGCCGTCGACGCCAGTACGCCGTCGCGTCAACCTCGTCGACACCGGACACACGCGATTCGAAACCGGACACAGCTGACCGTGCCTCCAGAGTGTGCGGAACCGGCTCAGCCGGAGGACCGCAGGTCATACTAAGGTAAGGATTACCTAACCAAAAGGCCCAGTCCCGGTGGACCACGTGATCCCCACTACGATTAAGGCCTGCCTAACCTAAGGGAGCTGGCCGTTGGAGACCGCAAGGTGACGGGCAAGAGAGTGCGCCCTGTCCTTCTCGTGACACTGCTGGGTACCGTCCTGGCCGTCCTGTGTCTGCTGTCACTGGCGCTCGGCGCGGCCAACATCCCGCCGGACCAGGTGATCTCGGCTCTGTTCGGCGACGCGCCGAGCCGGTTCGTGGACAACGTCGTCTGGTCGGCGCGCGTCCCGCGCACCGCGCTCGGGATCACCGCGGGCGCGGCCCTCGGGCTGGCCGGGGCACTGATGCAGGCACTGACCCGCAATCCGCTCGCCGACCCCGGAGTGCTGGGGGTCAGCGCGGGCGCCGCCTTCGCCATCGTGCTCGCCGTCGGCGTGCTCGGCATCAACTCGCTCTACGGATATGTGTGGTTCGCGTTCGGCGGGGCGCTGATCGCCACGGTGGCCGTCTATCTTTTGGGCGGTCTCGGGCGGTCCGGGATGACTCCGGTGAAGCTGGCGCTCGCGGGCATCGCCGTCACCTCGATGCTGTGGTCGTTCACGCAGGCCATCGTGCTCACGGACGTGGACGCGCTGAACAAGTACCGCTTCTGGTCCGCCGGTTCGCTCGCGGAGGCGGACAACGGCATGGTGTGGCGGGTCCTGCCCTTCCTCGTCGTCGGCGGGGTCCTGGCGCTGGCCTGCGCCCCCGCCCTCAACAGCCTGGCCCTCGGCGACGACGTGGCGGCCTCGCTCGGCCGGCGCCTCGGCCTGGTCCGGCTGGCGGGCGTCGCGGCGATCACCCTGCTCACGGGGGCGGCGGTCGCGGTCATCGGCCCGGTGGTCTTCCTCGGCCTGGTGGTCCCCCATGTGGCCCGCGTGCTCGCCCAGTCGGCGGGCATCGGCCCCGACCAGCGCTGGCTGCTGCCCCTGTCGGCGGTCCTCGCCCCCATCCTGCTGCTCGCCGCGGACATCCTCGGACGCCTCGTGGCACGGCCCACCGAGATCCAGGCGGGGGTGCTGGTCGCCTTCATCGGCGGTCCGTTCTTCATCGCCATGGTCCGTCGGCGCAATCTGGCGGAGGTGTGAACGTGCCGAAGCAGAAGTCCGACCCCACATCCCGTTCAGCCCTCACGTCCCCCGCCGCCGCTCCCCGTTCGGCCGGGTCCGTCCACCACCGCACCTACCGGCTGGCGCTCCCGCCCGTCTCCGGCGTCTTCCGCCCCCGCCTCGTGGCCCTGTCCGTGGTGCTCGCCGCGGGCACCTTCGTCCTGTTCTGCTGGGGCCTGACGACCGGCGACTACCCGATCGGCTTCACCGACGTCGTACGGGCCCTGGTGGGCTCCGGCAACCCCGGCACCGTCCTCGTGGTGGAGGAACTGCGGCTGCCCCGCGCCCTGGTGGGGCTGCTCGCCGGGATCGCGTTCGGGGTCTCCGGCGCGCTGTTCCAGACCATGACCCGCAACCCGCTGGCCAGCCCCGACATGATCGGCCTCACCCAGGGCGCGGGCACCGCGGTCGTCGCGGGCATCGTGCTGGGCTGGGACGGCGGCCTGGGCACCCAGGCACTCGGCCTGTTCGGCGCCCTGGTCACGGCCCTGACCGTCTACGCACTGGCCTGGCGGCGCGGCACCACCGGCTACCGGATCATCCTGGTCGGCATCGGCGTGGCCTGGATCTGCACGAGCGCCACCGACTATCTCGTGGCCAAGGGCGGACGCTTCCAGGCGCAGGCCGCGCTGGGCTGGCTGGTCGGCAACCTCAACGGCCGTACCTGGGGGCAGGTGGGCCCGCTCGCCATCGCGCTGGCCGTGCTGCTGCCGACGGCCCTGCTGCTGGGCCGGCTGCTGCGCACGCTCCAGCTCGGCGACGACGTGGCCACCGGCCTCGGTACGCGCGTCCAGCCCGTACGCCTCGCCATCCTGCTCACCGGGGTCGGTCTGATCGCCTTCGCCACCGCGTCCGCGGGGCCCGTGGCGTTCGTCGCACTGGCCGCCCCGCAGATCGCCCAACGGCTGGCCGGTACGGCCTGGCCGCCCACCGTCGCGTCCGGACTGACCGGGGCCATGGTGGTCCTGGGCGGCGACCTCATCGCCCGTACGCTCGTCTCCGGCACGGAACTGCCGGTCGGCATCGTCACCGGTGTGCTCGGCGCGCCGGTCCTGCTCTGGCTGCTCGTCCGCGCCAACCGCGCGGGCTCAGGAGGTTGATTCCATGTCGGCTGAACCCCTGTCGGCCCCCGGCCCCGATCCCGATCTGCGGGCGAGCGGTCTGCGGCTGGCGTACGACAACCGGCTGGTCGTCGACGGCCTCGACCTGGCGGTCCCGCCCGGCCGGATCACGGCCATCGTCGGCGCCAACGCCTGCGGCAAGTCGACCCTGTTGCGGGCGCTCGCCCGGCTGCTCGCCCCCAAGGAGGGGGCCGTCCACCTCGACGGCCGGGCGCTGCAGTCCATCCCGAGCAGGGAGCTGGCCCAGCGGCTCGGCATCCTGCCGCAGAGCCCGGTGGCGCCCGAGGGGCTGACCGTCATCGACCTGGTCAACCGCGGCCGTTCACCGCATCAGACCTGGTGGCGGCAGTGGTCGAAGGCCGACGAGCAGGCCGTGCACCAGGCGCTGGCCGCGACCAATATGACGGACCTCGCCGACCGGCCCGTCGACGAACTCTCCGGCGGCCAGCGCCAGCGCGCCTGGATCGCCATGGCGGTCGCCCAGGGCACCCCCGTGCTGCTGCTGGACGAGCCGACGACGTATCTCGACCTGGCCCATCAGATCGACGTCCTGGACCTGGTCACCGACCTCAACCGCCGGGAGAGCCGTACGGTCGTGATGGTGCTCCACGACCTCAACCAGGCCTGCCGGTACGCCGATCACGTCGTCGCCATGAAGTCCGGGAAGATCGTCGCCGAGGGCAGCCCGGCGGAGGTCATCACCGCCGAGACGGTCGAGCACGTCTTCGACCTGACCTGCCGCATCACGATGGACCCGGTCAGCCACACCCCCCTGGTCATCCCGATGGGCCGCCACCACGGAGGCCCGCCCCTGGAGGCGGCGGCGGTGCAGGCCGCCGACTAGTCCCTATCGGGCGGGACTTGCGTGCGCCGCCCTGCGTGCGTAGGTCTCGTTCACGTCACCTTGTGTGCGTCGTATGACCGAACGGTGACCGTAAGAGGCAGATGAGGCCGGGGGGACGGAAGGTCCGTACCTATGCCTTGACAGTGATCTCGTTCACTTCTTAGAACGAGAGGCGAAGCATTTCCCCCCACCTCAGTGGGTGCGCCCCCGCACAGGGACGCCCCACGGAAGGGAGAGTCGTGGCTTCCCCACGTCTGCTCCGCAAATGCCTTCTCGCCGCACTGCCCGCCGCCCTCGTCGCGGCCGCGTCCGTCGCCCCCGCCGCCCACGCGGACCCCACTCCGCGGGCGGCCCAGGCCGTGACGTTCTCCGACACCTTCGACGGGGCCGCCGGCTCCGGTGTCGACCAGGGCAAGTGGCAGGTCGAGACCGGCGACAACGTCAACAACCACGAGCGCCAGTACTACACGGCCGGCAACAACAACGCGAAGCTCGACGGCCAGGGCCATCTGGTCATCGAGGCCCGCCGCGAGAACCCGGCCAACTACCAGTGCTGGTACGGGTCGTGCGAGTACACCTCGTCGCGGCTCAACACCTCCGGCAAGTTCACCGCGACGTACGGGCACGTCGAGGCCCGGATGAAGATCCCGCGCGGCCAGGGCATCTGGCCCGCGTTCTGGATGCTCGGCCAGGACATCGGCGACGTCGGCTGGCCCAACTCCGGTGAGATCGACATCATGGAGAACGTGGGCTTCGAGCCCGGAACCGTGCACGGCACTCTGCACGGCCCCGGCTACTCCGGCTCGGGCGGCATAGGCGCGGGCTACTCGCTGCCGAACGGCGAGGCGTTCGCGGACGCCTTCCACACCTTCGCGGTGGACTGGGCGCCGAACAAGATCACCTGGTCCGTGGACGGCACCGTCTACCAGACCCGCACCCCGGCCGACCTGAACGGCAACACCTGGGTCTTCGACAAGCCGTTCTTCCTGATCCTCAATCTCGCGGTGGGCGGCTACTGGCCCGGCGATCCCGACGGTTCGACCAGCTTCCCGCAGCAACTGGTCGTCGACGAGGTGAAGGTGACGACCAGCGACGGCTGACGGAGCCGCCGGCGACACCCTCTGAAGCGTGGCCGCCACAACGCGTTCAAGACCCGAACACGTCGGTGCCCGGCCGGGAAG
>NZ_JBHXTO010000081.1:0-44268 GCF_042677425.1 Streptomyces sp. NPDC127119
GAGGGACGGGCTGGAAAACCAGCCCGTCCGGCGCTTGAGGACGAGCGCGTCAGCGCGACGGGGGTCTGGGGGCGCAGCCCCCAGGGGCCCGGACACCACCCGGTTAGTACGTGGTGTCTGCATGTATTTTGCTCGAACATGACGCTTTCGCGGGACTGCGCTCCGGCCCCGTTGGTGTTTACGTGGTGTTGGAGTTTGTGGAATTCCTCGTCACGGAGGTGTGCGTCATGCAGGACGCGGCGCTTCGGCTCAAGGCGCTGATGGAACAGCTGCTGGGAGCCCCGCTCCCGGTGCGGATTCGTGCCTGGGACGGTTCGGAAGCGGGACCGCCGGGCACGCCCGTGCTCGTCGTACGGAACCGGCGGGCGCTGCGCCGACTCCTGTGGAAGCCGGGGGAATTGGGCCTGGCGAGGGCCTGGGTCGCCGGTGACCTCACGGTGGACGGCGACCTCTACGCCGTACTGGACGCGGTGGCCGAGATGGTCTGGGAGCGCGGGGAGGACGCCAGGACCCTGGCCCAGTCCCTGCGGGACCCCGACGTACGGTCCGCCGTGCGCGGGCTCGTCCGGATGGCGGGCTCGCCCCTGCCGCCCGCACCGCCCCGCGAGGAGGTGCGCAGACGGTCCCAGCTCTCCCATCTGCACACCAAGCGCAGCGACCGGCGGGCGATCAGCCACCACTACGACGTCGGCAACGACTTCTACGAGATCGTCCTCGGGCCGTCCATGGTCTACTCGTGCGCCTACTGGGAGACCCCGGACGGCACTCTGGAGGACGCCCAGCGCGACAAGCTCGGGCTCATCGCCCGCAAGCTGGAACTGAAGCCGGGCATGCGACTGCTCGACGTCGGCTGCGGCTGGGGCTCGATGGCCATCCACGCGGCCCGTGAGTACGGCGTGAGCGTCGTCGGCGTGACGCTCTCCCAGGAGCAGGCCGCGTACGCCCGTAAGCGCGTCGCGGAGGAGGGGCTCACCGACCGGGTCGAGATCCGCGTCCAGGACTACCGGGACGTCGTGGACGGGCCGTACGACGCCATTTCCTCCATCGGGATGGCCGAACACGTCGGCAGCGAACGCTATCTGGAGTACGCGCAGGATCTGTTCGCCCTCCTCAAGCCCGGCGGACGGCTGCTGAACCACCAGATCGGGCGCCGGCCGTGGCGCGACGAAGCGGCGTACGAGATCGACGAGTTCATCGACGCGTACGTCTTCCCCGACGGGGAGCTCGCGCCGATCGGCGAGACCGTGACCCAGCTGGAGGGTGCCGGGTTCGAGGTGCGTGACGTCGAGTCGATCCGGGAGCACTACGCGCTCACCCTGCGCCACTGGGTGGCCAACCTGGAGGCGGACTGGCCGCGGGCCGTCAAGCTCACCAGCCCCGGCCGGGCCCGCGTCTGGCGCCTCTACATGGCCGCCTCGGCGCTCGCCTTCGAACGCAACCGCATCGGCGTCAACCAGGTGCTGGCGGTACGGACGCCGGGCTCCGGCGCGTCGGGCATGCCGCTGCGGGCGCGTACCTGGAACTGAGCGGTCCGTTCATGCCGGTGGGCCCCGTTCCATGGTGTCGGAACGGGGCCCACCCGCGTCGCGTGGCGCATCGTGCGGTGCGTCGTGCGGTGTGCCGCGCGGTGACTATTCGGCCTTGATCGCCGACAGCATGTTCAGGCGGGCCGCCCGCCGGGCCGGCCAGAGCGCGGCCAGGACGCCGACCACGGCGGCGAGGAGCAGGAAGACCGCCATCCGGTCCCAGGGCAGCACCAGCTCGTACGTCGGCATCTTGGCGCCCGCCAGTTCACCGGCGGCCCAGCCGAAGAACACGCCCAGGCCCACGCCGAGCACTCCGCCGAAGAGGGAGATGACCAGGGACTCCAGACGGACCATCCGCTTGATGCCCTTGCGGTCGAGGCCGATCGCGCGGAGCATGCCGATCTCCTGCGAACGCTCGAAGACGGACATCGCCAGGGTGTTGATCACGCCGAGGACGGCGACGAGGACGGCCATCGCGAGCAGGCCGTAGAGCATGTTCAGCATCAGCGTGAACATCTGCGCGATCTCGTTGGAGACGTCCTGCTTGTCCTGGACCTTGACGGCCGGGTTGTTGCCGAGCGCCTTCTCCAGCTTGTCCTTGGTCGCGTCGGACGTGCCGCCGGAGGTCTTCAGCATGACCTGCGCGTCGCCGGGGTTCGCCTGGTTCGGGGCGAGGGTCGCGATGTCGACCATGATGCCCCGGATCATCTGGTTGCCCTCGTAGACACCGGCGACCGTCAGCTGCTGCTTCTTGCCGTCCTCGTACGAGACCGAGAACGTCGAACCGGCCTTCCAGCCGTGGTCCTTCGCCGTGTCGTCGTCCACGACCGCCTGGGTCCTGCTGACCTTGAAGGAGCCGTTGTCGACCTTCAGATCGGTCAGGTCGCCGATCGCGGAGCCCTTCACACCGGTCACGTACTCGGTGTCGCCGTCGACGCGCGCGGGCGCGTTGCGCAGGGCGCTGATGGTGGTGACGCCGTCGGTCCTCGCGAGCTTCTTCTCGACGTCCGGCGAGAGGTCGTTGAAGTTCGCCATCGAGACCACGTAGTCCGCCTTCAGCGCGGACGTGGCCATCTTGTCGATGCCCTTCTGCAGGCTGCCCGCCATCACCGTCATACCGGTGATGAGGGTCAGCCCGATCATCAGGGCCGAGGCGGTGGCGGCGGTGCGGCGCGGGTTGCGTACGGAGTTCTGGCGGGCCAGCTTGCCCGAGACGCCGAAGATCCGCAGGACCGGGGCCGCGCCCGCGATCAGCGGGCGGGAGAGGAGCGGCGTGAGGATGAAGACACCGATGATCAGCAGCACCGCGCCCAGGCCCATCGGGGCCTGGCCGTCCGTGCCGTTCATCGTCGTGGCGTACAGGACGACGGTGACGCCCGCCGCCGCGACCAGGGCGCCGAGGGTGTTGCGCAGCACCAGCGACTTGGTGGTCGCCGTGGCGTGCACGCTGCTCATCGCCGCGACCGGCGGGATCCGCGCGGCGCGGCGGCCCGGCAGCCAGGCGGCCAGCATCGTGATCAGGATGCCGACGGCGAACGACGTACCGATCGTCCCCGGGGTGATGACCAGGGGTCCGGCCGGGACCGTGGCGTCCAGCAGGCCCATGAGACCACGCAGGCCCGCGCCGATGCCGATACCGGCCAGCAGGCCCGTGACGGCGGCGACCGTGCCGACCAGGAAGGCTTCGAGGAGCACCGAGCGCGTGACCTGCTTGCGGGAGGCGCCCACCGCGCGCAGCAGCGCCAGTTCCTTGGTGCGCTGGGCGACCAGCATGGTGAAGGTGTTGGCGATGATGAACGTGCCGACGAACAGCGCGATGCCGGCGAAGACCAGCAGGCCCGTCTTGAGGCCGCTCATCTCGGCCGCGATCATCTCGGCCTGGTCGTCGGCGAGCTTCTGGCCCGTCGTGGTGGAGGTGAGGTCCTGCGGGAGGACCTTTTCGAGGCTCGCCTGAAGCGCGGCCTGGCTGGTGCCCGGGGCCGCCTTCACGTCGATCTCGCCGTACGCGCCGGTCTTGTGGAAGAGCTGCTGCGCGGTGGCCGTGTCGAAGAGGGCGAGGCTGCCGCCGGCGGCGACGTTGCCGTCGTCCGTGGTGAAGATCGCGGTGACGGTGGGGGTGAGGACCGGGCCGTCCACCGAGAGCCGTACGGTGTCGCCGACCTTGTAGCCGGCGCGCTTCGCCGTCTCGGCGTCGATGGCCACCTCGTCCTTGCCGGACGGGGCCTTGCCGCTCTTCAGGGGGTAGCGGGGGTCCTTGTCGCCCCAGTAGTTGCCGCCCTGCGACTGGAAGCCGCCGCCGATGAGCTTGCCGTCCTTGTCGGCGATGGCGGTGAAGCCGGTGACCACGCCTATCGCGGACGCGGCGCCGGGGGCCTCGGCGGCCTTGTCCAGCAGCGCCTGGGACAGCTCCGGCTCCTTGCCGAGGTCGTCGCTCCCGTCGTCCGGGTAGTCCGGCTCGACGGCCACGTCGACCTGGTCGAAGCCCTTCGCCGAACTCTTCTGGTACGCGTCCGAGATGGTGTTGGTGAAGACCAGGGTGCCGGAGACGAACGCCACGCCCAGCATCACGGCGAGCACGGTCATCAGGAGCCTGGCCTTGTGCGCTAGCACGTTGCGCAGGGCGGTACGGAGCATGTCTTCTCAGTCCAGGTGGGATGGATGGGCGGGCGGTGTTGGCTGCCGGCCGGGTTGGCGTGTCGGGTGCGGGCCGGTGGGCCCTGTTGCGCAGTTCCCCGCGCCCCTGGAAGTAGCGGGCTGGGGCGGTGTGTCGGGTGCGGGCCGGTGGGGGCTTGTCGCGCAGTTCCCCGCGCCCCTAAAGGCAAGAGATTGCGCCGTTCCCCGCGCCCCTCAACGCAGGCCGGTGGGGCGGGCCCCTTCAGGGGCGCGGGGAACTGCGCGGCCCGCCCCCACCGGCGCGCGGGTGAACGACGACCTCAGGCACGGGGTCTACAGGGGGCGCCCCAGTCAACTGGTGCGGCCCTTCGCGTCGAAGCGCTTCATCCGGTCCAGCACCGCGTCAGCCGTGGGCGCGTGCACCTCGTCCACCACACGCCCGTCGGCGAGGAAGATCACCCGGTCCGCGTACGCCGCCGCCACCGGGTCATGGGTGACCATCACGACCGTCTGCCCCAGCTCCCGCACGGAGTTGCGCAGGAAGCCCAGTACCTCCGCACCCGCGCGCGAGTCCAGGTTCCCGGTCGGCTCGTCGCCGAAGATGATGTCCGGGCGGGACGCCAGCGCACGCGCCACCGCCACCCGCTGCTGCTGCCCGCCGGACAGTTCGGACGGGCGGTGCGAGAGCCGGTCGGCCAGACCGATCATCTCGATCACCTTGTGCAGCCACTCCTTGTCCGGCTTGCGGCCGGCGATGTCCATCGGGAGCGTGATGTTCTCCAGCGCGGTCAGGGTCGGCAGCAGGTTGAACGCCTGGAAGATGAAGCCGATCTTGTCCCGGCGCAACTTCGTCAGCTGCTTGTCCTTGAGGGAGCCCAGTTCGGTCTCACCGATGCGGACCGAGCCGGAGGAGAAACTGTCCAGCCCCGCCACGCAGTGCATCAGCGTGGACTTGCCGGAGCCGGAGGGACCCATGATCGCGGTGAACTCGGCCTGCCGGAAGTCGACGGAGACCCGGTCCAGAGCGACCACCTGGGTCTCCCCCTGTCCGTAGACCTTCGACAGTTCCGTGGCGCGGGCGGCCACCGCGGTGGACCGTTCGGCGAGGGGAGTGGTGGTCACGGAAGGGTGCTCCTTGTCGGTACGACGACGAGTGGACGACCGTTCCATCGTCGGCGCCGACGGCCGCCATGTAGTCACCCCCTGTTCCGGTTCCGAGGGGGGCCTGGGGACGGACCCCGGGGCCCCGGGTCATACCTGGGGATGACACCCGCCCCCGAGACGGACGCGAGAGGGACGTGGGACGAACCCGGGAGCGGGCCGGGAGCGACGCGGGAGCAAAATGGCGACGGTTCGTCAGGTTCCGCTCGTTCGGGCGGTGAAATCACGTCATTCCCCGGGCGGCGTCCCGCGTAGGTCGAAAGGCACGTGGCATGTGCGGATGGCGCATACCGTGGGCTGATGCACCCTCAGACGCCAATAAAATAAGACAACATCGGGTCGCCCCACCGCTGTTCGGGGGATCTGTCCCGATAGGCTCGGGACACTCGAAGCGGAGTCCATGGCCTGCCCGGATGGTGGAATGCAGACACGGCGAGCTTAAACCTCGCTGCCCTTAACGGGCGTACCGGTTCAAGTCCGGTTCCGGGCACCACCGACACTTTCACCCTTCCTCGCCCTTCCCCGCCCTTCTCGGCGTATTCCGGCGAAGGGTGCATCCTTCATTGAAGACTTCACCACTCGACCGTTGACAGCGGGTTGCGCCCGTCGGAGACTCACGTGAACGATAGTGGTGAATAAAACTTCACCCAGCGAACAATGGCTCACGATGGCGGGCGGCGGCGCACTACGCTGACGGCGCTCACGGGAGTCGTCGGAGCGCGAAGGGGCGTGTCGATGCGTACCACCGTCGGGATCATCGGGGCCGGACCGGCCGGCCTGCTGCTGGCGAGGCTGCTGCACAACGCGGGGATCGACTCCGTGGTACTGGAGAGCCGCGACCGCGGTTACGTGGAGCAGCGCCAGCGCGCCGGAATCCTGGAGCAGGGAACGGTGGACGTGCTGCGGGCCGCGGGCGCCGGCGCCCGTATGGACCGTGAGGGGCTGCGCCACGACGGCATCGAGCTGCGGTTCGCGCGCAGGCGCCACCGGATCGACTTCCCCGCACTCACCGGCGGCCGGTCCGTGATGGTCTACGCCCAGACCGAGGTGTGCAAGGACCTCATCGCGCTGCAGCTCAAGGAGGGCGGCCCGCTGCTCTTCGAGGCGGAGGCGCTGGCCGTGGAGGGGGCCGGCACCGACAGCCCCCGGGTGCGCTTCCGGCACGAGGGGCGTGAGGACGTCCTCGAGTGCGCGTACGTCGTCGGGTGCGACGGCTTCTGGGGCGTGGCCCGCAAGGCGATCCCCGAGGAGCTCACCCAGGTCTTCGAGCGGACGTACCCCTTCGGGTGGCTGGGGATCCTCGCCGACGTGCCCCCGTCGCACGACGAGCTCGTCTACGCCCGGCACGACCGCGGTTTCGCCCTGCTCTCCATGCGCTCGCCCGTCGTCTCCCGGCTCTACCTCCAGGTGCCGGAGGGCACGGACGCCGAGTCGTGGAGCGACGAGGAGATCTGGGACGAGCTGGAGCGCCGCTTCGAGACGGACGACGACTGGCGGCTGGCGCGGGGGCCCGTCACCGCCAAGTCCGTCACCCCCATGCGCAGCCATGTCCATGAACCGATGCGCCACGGGCGGCTCTTCCTGGCCGGGGACGCCGCCCACATCGTGCCGCCGACCGGCGCCAAGGGCCTGAACCTCGCTGTCGGTGACGTGGTGACCTTCGCGCGGGCGCTGGCCCACCGCGAGGAGACCGGATCGGACGCACTGCTCGACGCCTATTCGCAGACCTGCCTGCGGCGGGTGTGGCAGGCCGAGCGGTTCTCGTACGAGATGACGACGCTGCTGCACCGCCCGCCCGGGGCGACGCCCTTCGAGGACCGGATCCAGCTGGCCCGGCTGGAACGGCTCGCCTCCGCGCGCGCCGCCGAGCAGGACCTCGCCGAGGGCTACACGGGCTTCGCCCTGGAGTGAACGGCCACCGGCGGGGGAACCGGATCAGTACGCACCGGCGTTATAGGGGTGCGGGGAATGCCGGGGTGAGACCCGGTGTTCCCGGTCACAAGAGGGGAAAGATCCTCTCAGGCACTGGATGCATTCTTTTGCCTACCCATTACTCTTGAGCCAAGGCCGCGCAAGGTGGCCATGGAGGAGTGAAATGAGGAGCAGCAACCCGGTCTTCTCGCGACGGGGGTTCAGCCGCGACAACGGCTACGCGGGCTTCAACGCGGCGCCGCAGGCCGGGGGCCCCGCTGTCGGTACGCAGGGGAACCCGTACGCACAGGGTGCCCCCGGCGCCTCGCAGAGCGGCAACCCGTACGCGCAGAATCCTTACGCTCAGAACCCGTACGCACAGCAGGACCTGCAGCACGGCGCACCGCCGCAGGCCCCGCCCGCCGCCGGCCGCATGACGATGGACGACGTCGTCGCGCGGACGGCCCTGACTCTCGGTACCGTCACCGTCGGTGCCGTTCTCGCCTGGGTCCTGCTGCCGGTCACGTCGACCAGCTTCGGCCTGGCCATCGGCTCGGCGCTCATCGCGATGGTCTTCGCGCTGGTCCAGGCCTTCAAGCGCAAGGCCTCACCCCCGCTGATCCTGGCGTACGCCGCGTTCGAGGGCGTGTTCCTCGGCGTGATCAGCGAGATGTACAACAGCCGGTGGTCCGGCGCGCCCTTCCAGGCGGTGCTCGGCACGCTGGCCGTGTCCGGCGCCACCCTGCTGATCTACAAGGCGGGCTGGATCCGCGTCACCGCGAGGTACGCGCGCATCGGTATGGCCATCGCGATCGCCTTCGTGCTGGTCATGGCGGTCAACCTGCTGCTGGTCGTCTTCGGTGTCGCCGACGACGGCGGGCTGCGCAGCATGGGCCCGCTCGGCGCGATCGTCGGCATCCTGGCGATCGTCCTGGGTGCGTTCTTCCTGACGCTCGACTTCAAGCAGATCGAGGACGGTATCGCCTACGGCGCGCCGCGTGACGAGTCCTGGCTCGCCGCGTTCGGTCTGACCATGAGTCTCGTCTGGATCTACCTGGAGATGCTGCGGCTGGTCGCGATCTTCAGCGGCAACGACTAGCTCTTCGCAGTGACGGGGAGCACGGCGGCACGGTGACGATCTGCGGGTCGTGTGTGGCCGGGCGCGCAGTTCCCCGCGCCCCTTGAGGGACGACCCGCGTCCCTTGTCCTGAGGACACGACGAAGGGCCCCGCGAACCTCGGTTCGCGGGGCCCTTCGTTCTTTTTCGGTGCCGGAGCAGCGAGGGCGCGCTCAGCGCAGGTTGCGCGCGGCCCTCCTCAGGTCGTACTCGTGGATGATCGCCTTGGCGTGGCCGTACGCGAGGTCGTGCTCGGCACGCAGCCAGCTGACCTTCTCCTCGAAGCGGTGGAGTGCGGGGCCTTCGTCGACGGTGCGCAGCCAGTCGGAGATCTCACGACCGGTGCAGTGGGGGATGCGGGCGAGCAGATTGCGATGGGTCTCCGCGGAGAAGACTTGGGACATCGGCGCCTCCGGACGCAAAGGGGATGTAAGCCGGTCCTTCACGCCACCGTGCCTGAGGGTTCGGTCGTTGGCAACAGTCCGGTTGCGACGCGTAGTCTCGCGACGTGCTTGATACGACGCCGCTGACCCGTGCCGTGGACCACTTCGCCGACCGGCTGCGGGCCGCGCCGCAGAGCCGGCTGCAACGGGGGGCCGCCGCCGAGGCGCTGGGCCTGGCCAGGGAGTTGGCGCTGCGCGCCCAGCGGCTCGAGGACCCCGGGCAGGCTCCCCGAGAGATGCCGGACGCGGGCATGTTCGCGTCGGCGGACCAGATCACGGTGGCCGTGCACGACCTCGCGCTCGTCCTGAGGACCGAGGCGGAACTGGCGGAGGCGCTGGTGCTCGTGGAGGAGGCACAGAAGAGGGCGGGTGTCTGACGCGGCGGACGGGCGTCCGGCGCGAGCGATGGTGCGGAGGGCCGCACGCAGGGTTACAGCGACGCTATGACGCGGTCCGCGAGCACGTAGACGTTCTCCTGGCCGCACTCGAAGGTGAGCGCGTAGGCGCCCGAGACGCCCGAGCCGCCGAGCAGGACCGGCGGGTGACCGGTGCGCAGGGACTCCGCGAGGCGTTCGGCGGTCTCACGGTGGCCCGGCGTCATGCAGAGGGTGGTGCCGTCGGCGAAGACGTACACGTCGAGCGTGCCGAGGGGGCCGGGGCGGACGTCCGCCAGCTCCGTACGGGAGTCGGCCAGTTCCTCGAGGCAGGACACCGTGCGTTCGTGGTCGTTCACCATCGGCGACTGGACCGGGACGAAGTCCGGGTGCGAGGGGTGGCGGCGGCGGGCCGCGGCCAGCTCGGCGGAGTCGCCGGAGAACTCGTCGGCGTCGGCGGCCGGTTCGGTCACCGGCTCCAGGTGTTCGAGGCCGATGAAGTCCGACTGGCGCGGCAGGAACAGCTCGCTGTCGGGCAGGCCCAGCAGCGTCGGCGCGTCACCTGCGTCACGGGCCTCCTGGGCGGCCCAGAAGGCGCGCGCCTCGGCGAGCTCACGCTCGCGCTCCTCGGCGAGGGCCTCGGCCACGGCGGCGCGTATCTCCTCCGCGTCGGCGGCTCCCCGGGCGGCCGGTACGAGGCCGCTGAGGGCCGCGGAGCGGCTTCTGGCGAGTTCGGTGTGCAGGGCCGCCACCTGCTGGCGCAGGGCCAGCAGGGTGCGCAGAACGGCGACGCCCACGGCCGTGGTGGTGGCTGTGGCGAGCAGCAGAGCGAGAAACGTGGTGCTCACTGACGTACTCCCGGTTCAAAGTCGACCCCCGACTTCCTACATCAGCTTGAAGGGTGGACTAACCAGCTGTCAGTGCACAACGTCACGAAAGGGACAGGACTTTAGCCCTGACGTTTACTTGCGGACCAGCCCTGAGCTGCATAAATCCCTCCCCGAAGGGAGTTAGGTCACATCCTGGGGGAGATTCGATCACAAAACGACCCAGAGTCCCGGCGGGTGCGGGATCCGGGGTCGTTTCGTTCACCCTGCGTTCAACTGCGGTTACCGCGAGCGTGCTTGCGCGTCAGCTCAGGCGCTCGATGACCATCGCCATGCCCTGGCCGCCGCCCACGCACATCGTCTCCAGGCCGAACTGCTTGTCGTGGAACTGGAGGGAATTGATGAGCGTGCCGGTGATACGGGCGCCGGTCATGCCGAAGGGGTGGCCGACCGCGATCGCGCCGCCGTTCACGTTCAGCTTCTCCAGCGGGATCTCCAGGTCGCGGTACGACGGGATCACCTGGGCGGCGAACGCCTCGTTGATCTCGAACAGGTCGATGTCGTCGACGGTCAGGCCGGCGCGGGAGAGGGCCTGCTTCGACGCCTCCACCGGGCCGAGGCCCATGATCTCGGGGGAGAGGCCGGTGACGCCGGTCGAGACGATCCGGGCCAGCGGGGTCAGGCCCAGCTCGCGGGCCTTCGTGTCCGACATGATCACGAGGGCGGCGGCGCCGTCGTTCAGCGGGCAGCAGTTGGCCGCCGTGACCAGGCCGTCGGGGCGGAAGACGGGCTTGAGACCCGCGACGCCGTCCAGCGTGACGCCGGCGCGGGGGCCGTCGTCCTTGCTCACGACCGTGCCGTCAGGGGTGGTCACCGGGGTGATCTCGCGCTCCCAGAAGCCGTTCTTGATGGCTTCCTCGGCGAGGTTCTGCGAGCGGACACCGAACTCGTCCATGTCCTGGCGGGTGACGCCCTTGATCCGGGCGAGGTTCTCCGCGGTCTGGCCCATCGCGATGTACGCGTCCGGGACGAGGCCGTCCTCGCGCGGGTCGTGCCAGGACGCGCCCTCGCTCGCGGCGACCTCGGCGGTGCGGGCCTCCGCGTCCGCGAAGAGCGGGTTGTGGGTGTCCGGGAGGCTGTCGGAGTTGCCCTTCGTGAAGCGCGACACCAGCTCGACGCCCGCCGAGATGAAGACGTCGCCCTCGCCCGCCTTGATGGCGTGCAGGGCCATGCGGGTCGTCTGGAGCGAGGAGGAACAGTAACGGGTGATCGTGCAGCCGGGGAGGTGGTCCATGCCCATCTGCACGGCCACGATGCGGCCGAGGTTGTTGCCCTGCTCGCCGCCGGGGAGGCCGCAGCCGAGCATCAGGTCCTCGATGTCCTTCGGATCGAGCTCCGGGACCTTCGCGAGGGCCGCCTGGATGATGGTGGCGGTGAGGTCGTCGGGGCGCAGGTCCTTGAGGGAGCCCTTGAATGCGCGGCCGATGGGGGAGCGGGCGGTCGAGACGATCACGGCTTCGGGCATCTACGGCTCCATTGGCGTCGCGGGGGGATGGGCGGACCTGGTTGGGAAGCTACCCGTCCGTACGGGTGAGGTCACGGGTGTCACGGTGTGACTCCGGCCGCACTTTCCAAGCGCTTGCTTTTTCCTCGCTGCCCGTCCCAGCCCCGGGGGGCTGCGCCCCCGGACCCCCGGATTCGGCTGCGGGTCCGGTGGGGGCGGGCCGCGCAGTTCCCCGCGCCCCTGAAGAGCGGGGCTGCGCCCCGGCCCTTCGTCGCGGGGGCGGCGACCCCAGGCACCCCAGGGGCGCGGGGAACTGCGCAACGGGGGTTCGGGGGCGGAGCCCCCGAGGCGGTGAGGGTCAGGGGGACGTCGGGGCCGGGTCGGACGCCGGGACGCGTCGGCGGCGGCGGCGCTTGAGGAGCGCCCAGGGACCGCGCGGCCCCGTCGGCATGGCCGCGGCCACCTCCGTACCCGGCTCCGACGCCGCCTCCGCGGCCGCCCGCGCCACGGGAAGGAACCCCTCCCGGCGGGACACGTCAGGACGTTCCTCCTCCGCCGGCCACAGCCCCAGCGCCGCGCACACCGTCGGCAGCACGGCCATCGCCGCCGTCGCGTACCCCTCCGCCGAGGGGTGGTAGCTGTCGGGTCCGAACAGCTCGCGCGGATTCTCCGCGAACTCCGGTCCGAGCAGGTCGCCCAGCGACACCGTCCGCCCGCCCTGCTCGACCGTGCCGATCGTCTGCGCCGCCGCCAGCTGACGCGAGGCCCGCCGTGCGAACCACCGCAGCGGCCGGTGGACCGGCTCGATCGTGCCCAGGTCGGGACAGGTGCCGACGATCACCTCCGCACCGGCCGTACGCAGTCGGCGTACCGCGGCCGACAGGTGACGGACCGACCGGGTCGCCGGCATCCGGTGCGTCACGTCGTTCGCGCCGACCATGATCACGCACACCTCGGGCAGCCCGTCCGGATCCGAGAGGACCAGCCGGACCTGGCGGTCCAGGTCGTCGGACTGGGCGCCGGGCAGGGCCACGTTCCGCAGTCGCACCGGCCGTTCCGCCACCGCCGCGAGGCCGGACGCCAGCAGTGCGCCCGGTGTCTGCCGGGCCCGGTGCACTCCCTGCCCCGCGGCGGTCGAGTCACCGAGCATCGTCAGGCGCAGCGGTTCCTCCCCGCCGGCGTACGCGTACCCGTACAGGCCGTCCGCGCTCGGTGGGTGCGGACTGCGCCCGTGCCCCACCTGCCGTTTCGCCAGCTGCACCTCGGCCAGCACCACTCCGACCGTCGCCGCGCCCAGCAGCCCGATCCCGCCGCCGCCGTACGCCGCGCCCGCCGCGATCCGCCGTGCCACCCTCGCCCTCGACAAGCTCGACATGCGAAGCCGCCACCTCCTCTTAGCCGTACACCCACTCCTTGCCCCGTACAGACCGTCGGTCAATCTCAACGCGGTGTGAACGCCCAGGAGGGGCTTAGGCTGACGGAACCATCCCGACCATTTCTTTTTCAGCTCCGGAGACAACGGTGCAATTCCACGACTCGATGATCAGTCTCGTCGGCAACACCCCGCTGGTGAGGCTCAACAGCGTGACCGCCGGCATCCAGGCGACCGTCCTCGCGAAGGTCGAGTACTTCAACCCCGGCGGCTCCGTGAAGGACCGCATCGCCCTGCGCATGATCGAGGCCGCGGAGAAGAGCGGCGCGCTGCAGCCGGGCGGCACGATCGTCGAGCCGACCAGCGGCAACACGGGTGTGGGCCTTGCCATCGTGGCCCAGACGAAGGGCTACAAGTGCATCTTCGTGTGCCCCGACAAGGTGAGCACCGACAAGATCAACGTGCTGCGCGCGTACGGGGCCGAGGTCGTCGTCTGCCCGACCGCGGTCGACCCCGAGCACCCCGACTCGTACTACAACGTCTCCGACCGGCTGGTGCGGGAGACGCCCGGAGCCTGGAAGCCCGACCAGTACTCGAACGCCGACAATCCCGCCTCGCACTATCACTCCACCGGCCCTGAGCTGTGGACGCAGACGGAGGGGCGGATCACCCACTTCGTCACGGGCGTGGGCACCGGCGGCACCATCTCCGGCACCGGCCGCTATCTGAAGGACGCCAGCGACGGCAAGGTCCAGGTCGTCGGCGCCGACCCGGAGGGGTCGGTCTACTCCGGCGGCTCCGGGCGCCCGTATCTCGTCGAGGGTGTCGGCGAGGACTTCTGGCCGACCGCGTACGACCGGACCGTCGCCGACGAGATCGTCGCCGTGTCCGACAAGGACTCCTTCCAGATGACCCGGCGCCTCGCCAAGGAGGAGGGCCTGCTCGTCGGCGGCTCCTGCGGCATGGCCGTCGTGGCCGCGCTGCGGGTGGCTGAAAGGCTCGGCCCCGACGATGTCGTGGTCGTCCTGCTGCCGGACAGCGGGCGCGGCTACCTCAGCAAGATCTTCAACGACGAGTGGATGGCCGACTACGGCTTCCTGGAGGACGAGGGTCCCAGCGCCCGCGTCGCCGACGTCCTCAGCGACAAGGTGCACGGGGCGATCCCGCAGCTCGTCCACATGCACCCCGACGAGACGGTCGGCGAGGCGATCGAGGTGCTGCGCGAGTACGGCGTCTCGCAGATGCCGATCGTGAAGCCGGGCGCCGGACACCCGGACGTGATGGCCGCCGAGGTCGTGGGCTCCGTCGTCGAACGGGAACTGCTCGACGCGCTGTTCACCCAGCGGGCCTCCCTCACCGACCCGCTGGAGAAGCACATGTCGGCGCCGCTGCCGCAGGTCGGCTCCGGCGAGCCGGTGGGCGACCTGATGACCGTGCTCGGCGCGGCCGACGCCGCGATCGTCCTGGTGGAGGGCAAGCCCACCGGGGTCGTCAGCCGGCAGGACCTGCTGTCTTTCCTCGCCAAGGGTGGCCGGCAGTAGAACCTCCGGTGAACCGCGCACGCGGGAGCGGGACTTCCGGTGTGAGCGGTCACGGCGGAACTTCGTGGAAGTGGTACGAGCGCGTCACGTCCACGCAGCACTCGCTTAACACGGGTACGGCACATTGGTGGATGTCGGCAAGGGCGGGAGCGGCTCCCCGCCCCGGCCGGCACCAAAACGGCGCCAAGGACCTCCGGAGCGGCTCCCGGACCTCCATGGACGCCACGGACGCGCAGCTCGGCCCTGACCCGGCTCGCGTCCCTCGCGGGGACCGCCGTCGTCCCGCCCCCCGGCAACGGGGGTGCGGCGGCCCCCGCGCAAGCTTCACGAAGGGCCCGGTACCTGTTCAGGTACCGGGCCCTTCGGCGTTCCCCTGCCCCTCTGCTGCTCGTGCTGCTCGTGTCGCGCTGTTCCCCGTGTCGTCCCTCTCCCCGTGTCCGTCCGTCACCCGTCCCAGTCCGAGTCCGCCTTGGCCCTGCGCCGCCCGAAGAAATTCGGTGAGAAGCGCGCGGCCTGGACCACGTTGACGCCGACGATGCCCGCCCAGGCGACCAGTAGGCCGGGCAGATGGGCGACGCCGCCGCCGATGGCGGACAGGGGGACCGCGAGGACGAGGGAGACGATCCCGAATCCGAAGCGCTCGCCCCAGGAGTCCGAGGACCCCTGCGGGGAACGCGCGTCCCGGGCCACCACCATCTGCTGTTCCGCGAGCTGGCGACGCACCCGGCGGTCGACCGCGCCGTCCAGGCGCTGTTCGACCTTCTCCAGGAACGAGTCGACCAGCGCGGACTCGTATTCGGCGCCCAGTTCCTTGCGTGCGTGCAAGGTGGCGTCGAGTTCCTTCTTGAGTTCGGCGTCGCGGGCTTCCATTCCGGTCATGCGTTCCACGGTAGGGAGCCGGCGCCGGCTTGGCACGGGGGTTAGCCCCCCTGTCCGCGCTGGGCCCGCCCCCACCGTCCCCGCCACCGGCTCTAGTCGGTCAGCCCCTTGTCCTTCGCGTACGCGTTCGCCACGTCCTCCGGGTCCTTCTTGTCCTTGTCGACCTTGCGGTTCAGCTCGGTCAGATCGGCCGTGGTGAGGACGTTGCCGAGTTCGGCCAGGGCCTTGCGGACCGTCGAGTCGGCCCTGCGGTCGGCGACCAGGGGGACGATGTGCTGACCGGGGATCAGGTTCTCCGGGTCCGTGAGGACGACCCAGTCGTTGGCCACGATGTCGGTGTCGGTGGTGAAGAGGTTCGCCACGTCCACGTCGCCCTTCTTCAGGGCGCCCTTCACCAGCGGTCCCGAGGAGTCCAGGGACTTGAACTCCTTGAACTCGACCCCGTAGCGGCTCTTCAGGCCCACCACGCCCACTTCGCGCTTCTTCACCTCGGGCGCGGCGCCGATGACGAGCTTGCCGTTCTGCTTCTTCAGGTCGGCGAGGGAGGACAGGCCGTACGTGTCGGCGGTCTCCCGGGTGACGACGAACGCGTCCGAGTCCTCGGCCCTGCCGTACGGCAGCACCTGGAGCCCGGCGGGCAGGGCCGTCGCGAGGGCGTTCTGCATCTCGCCCTCCTCCGTGGCCCTGGATTTGGGGGAGAGGTAGTGCAGGAGGGCGCCCTGGTACTCGGGGAGCAGGTCGATGTCGCCGCCCTTGAGCGCGGGGATGAGGATCTCGCGGGTGCCGAGGTTCGGGCGGACCTTCGTCTTCACACCGGCGGCCTCCAGCACGGCCGCGTAGAGGTAGCCGAGCACCTGGTTCTCGGTGAAGTTGGCGGTCCCGATGGTGATCCCGTCCTTGCTGGACCCGCCCCCACCGCCACCACCCCCGTCACCGTCGAGGGACGTGATCCCACTGCCACAGGCGGCAAGAACGGGAACGGATGCGGCGGCGAAAAGCCCACCGAGAAGGGTGCGTCGGTTCATGGGGAAGCTCCTAGAGGCATGGGTTGCCCTTGAGGTTTTGGTCTTTGGGGGCGCGGGGAACTGCGCAACGGGGGCGAGGGGGCGGAGCCCCCAGCCCTTCAGGGGCGCGGGGAACGGCGCGACCAGCCACGACGGACCCGCAGATCCAGTACGACGGCCGGCGGCAGCCAAAAGGCAGCCAGAGGCAACGCCCTACGCAGGCCGGTGCCGGAACAACAACCGCTGCACCCCACTCAGCGCGAGATCGAGCACGACGGCCACAAGGGCGACAAGAACGGCCCCACCCAGCACCTGCACAAGATCCCGCTGGGCGAGCCCGTCGAACACGTACCGCCCCAGCCCCCCGAACGACACGTACGCAGCGATCGTCGCCGTGGCCACCACCTGGATCAGTGCCAGCCGCAGCCCCGTCATGATCAGCGGCAGCGCGAGCGGCAGCTCGACCTGGAAGAGGACCTGGTGCCAGCGCATCCCCTGCCCCCGCGCCGCGTCCTTCACGTCCGGATCGACGGCCGTCATCCCCGCGTACGTGTTGGTCACGATCGACGGCACCGCGAGCGCGACCAGCGCCACGTACACCGGCCACATCGACAGCCCGCTGGCGAGGAAGACGAGCACGACCAGGCCGACGGTCGGCAGGGCGCGCCCGAAGGACGCGAGGTTGATGGCGAGGAACGCGCCCCGGCCGGTGTGGCCGATCAGCAGGCCCAGCGGCAGCGCGATCGCGGTCGCCACGAGGGTGGCGAGCAGCGAGTACTGCAGGTGTTCGGCGAGGCGGTGACCGATGCCGTCGGGCCCGGTCCACTGTTCGCTGCCGACCAGCCAGTCGCCGAGGTTCTTGAAGAGTTCGTACATGTCAGGCTCGCCGCCTCTTCCACGGGGTGAGTACGTACTGGAGGGCGACCAGCAGGGCGTCCGCGACCAGCGCCAGCAGGAGTGTCAGGACGACCCCCACGATCACCGGGGTCGGGAAGTTGCGCTGGAAGCCGTCCGTGAAGAGCTGGCCCAGACCGCCGTCGCCGATGTACGTGGCGACGGAGACCAGCGAGATCGACATGACCGTGGCGATCCGGACGCCCGCCATGATCACCGGGAGCGCGAGGGGGAGTTCGACGGTCAGCAGGGCGCGCAGGGGGCGCGTACCCATGGCCTTCGCGGCCTCCTTCGTCTTCGCGGGGACCGAGTCGAGGCCCTCGACCGTGTTCCGGAGGAGGACGACGAGGGTGTAGATCGTCAGTCCGACGACCGTGGTGGTGCGGGTCAGTCCCGAGACCGGCAGGAGCAGGACGAAGACCGCGATCGACGGGATCGTGAAGAGGACGTTCGACAGGCCCAGGAGCACCCCGCGCAGGGGGCGGATCCGGTGGGCGACCACGGCCAGCGGCAGGGAGATCAGCAGGCCGAGGAGGACGGCGGACAGGGCCGCCTGCAGATGGGAGAGCGTGAGGGTGGTGAGGTCGTCGGTGTGGTCGCCGATCCACGACCAGTCGATGGTCATCAGGCCACCCGGGCTTCCGCGTGGGCCTGGCCCGCGTGCCGGTGGATCTCGTCGCGCGAGGTCACGCCGGTGAGGGTGCCGTCGGCGTCGACCCGGGCCACGAGTCCGGCCGGGGAGGCGATGGACTCGTTGAGGGCGGCGAGCAGGGAGTCCGTGTCGCGCAGGGGGCGTACGGGGAGTTCGGTGGTCCCGCTGTCGCCCTGCTCGTCGCCGGCCTTGGTGGGCGCGGGGCGCCAGTGCAGGGGTTTGCGGGCGCCGTCCAGGACCAGTTCCCAGGTGCCGCCCTCGGGGGCGGGGGCCTGCGGGATGCCCTTGAGCGAGGTCAGGGACAGCAGTTTCAGGCCGCGTTCGGCGCCCAGGAAGTCCGCGACGAAGTCGTCCGCCGGGCGGGCCAGCAGTTCGGCCGGGGTGGCGCACTGGACGAGATGGCCGCCGGTGCGGAACACGGCGATCCGGTCGCCGAGCCGAACGGCCTCGTCGATGTCGTGCGTGACGAAGACGATCGTCTTGTTCAGCTCCTTCTGGAGCCGCAGCAGCTCGTCCTGGAGCTGGGTGCGCACGACCGGGTCGACCGCGCCGAACGGCTCGTCCATCAGGAGCACCGGCGGGTCGGCCGCGAGCGCGCGGGCCACGCCGACGCGCTGCTGCTGGCCGCCGGAGAGCTGGTGCGGGTAGCGCTTGCCGGCCTCGGCGGTCAGGCCGACCGTCTCCAGGAGTTCCGCGGCCCGTGACCGTGCCTTGCGGCGGCCCCAGCCGAGGAGGAGCGGCACGGTCGCGATGTTGTCGAGGACCGTGCGGTGCGGGAAGAGCCCCGACTGCTGGATGACGTACCCGATGGAGCGGCGGAGGTCGGCGGCGTCCTGTTCCAGCACGTCACGGCCGCCGACCCGGATGGTGCCCGAGGTGGGGTCGACCATCCGGTTGATCATTCGCAGGGTGGTCGTCTTGCCGCAACCGGAAGACCCCACGAGGACGGTCACGCCCCCTTCCGGCATCTCCAGGGAGAGGTCGTGGACCGCGGTGGTGCCATTCGGGAAACGCTTGTGGACCGCGTCGAACTGGATCATGAGGTGTCCCTTGCCCGGCTGCATATAGTCATGCAGAGTTCTCTCTACTTGAATAGCTTGTCAACGGTGTGGTGTTGATCGCTGGTTTCTTGTGATCGACAGGCAAGACCGAATGCCCGGTTTGAGGGGAGTTTGCGCTCTATGTCGTCTCGGGATGTGGACACGCCGAGTGCGGGGACGTACGGCCTCGTGGTGCTGGACGGTTACAGCACAGGTGTCGCCGACGTCGTACGCCTCGCCGACGGGTCCGCGCGGCCCGTCCCCGGCACCGACGCGATGAAGCGTGTCGAGGAGTCCTGGGACGCGGCCCGGCGCATCGCCGCCACCGGCCGCGTGTACGGCCGCTCCACCGGAGTCGGCGCGAACCGGAACGAGGACGTGCCCACCGAGGCCGCCGCCGAACACGGTCTGCGCCTGCTGCGCAGCCACGCGGGGGCCATCGGGGCCGAGCTGCCCGCCCGCGAGGTCCGGGCGATGCTCGCCGTGCGGGCCAACCAGCTCCTCGCGGGCGGCGCCGGCCTGCGCCCCACCGTCGTCACCGCGCTGTGCGAGGCGCTGGAGAGCGGCGCGTATCCCGTCGTGAACGAGTTCGGCTCGGTGGGCACCGGCGACATCGCGGCCCTGGCCCAGGTGGGCCTCGCGCTGGCGGGGGAGCATCCCTGGCGCGGCGGGGAGGGAGCCGGCCTGTCGGCGCGGGCGGGCGCCGTCGAGCAGGCGCGCGCGCCCGAACCGCAGCCGCTCGACAACAACGACGCCCTCGCGCTCATCAGCAGCAACGCCCTCACCCTCGGCCAGGCGGCGCTCGCCCTGCACGAACTGCGCGGGCTCATCGGGGCCACCCAGGTCGTCGCCGCGCTCTCGCTGGTCGCGGTGGACGGCTCGTACGAGGCCTACGCGGCGCCCGTCCACGCCGCCCGGCCGCACCGCGGATCGACCGAAGTGGCCCGCCGGATGCGGGAGATGATCGGCGCCCCCGACCGGCCGACCCCGCCGCTCGGACGCATCCAGGACCCGTACGGCTTCCGGTGCGTGCCCCAGATCCACGGCCCCGCGCACGACGCGGCCGACGCGCTGGAGGAGGTCCTCGCCGTCGAGATCAACGCGGCCGCCGAGAACCCGCTGATCTGCGCCGAGGACATGGCCGCCTACCACCACGGCGGCTTCTACCAGGCCCAGCTCGCCCTCTCCCTGGACCACTTCAGACTCTCCCTCACTCAGGTCGCCCGCCTGTCGACCTCACGCCTGTCGACCCTCAACGAACCCTCCTACACCCGGCTGCGCCCCTTCCTCGCCGACCACGAGCCCGCCTCCTCCGGCGTGATGATCCTGGAGTACGCCGCCGGGGCCGCCCTCGGTGACCTGCGGGCCTTCTCCGCGCCCGCCTCGCTCGGCCACGCTGTACTCTCCCGGGGCGTCGAGGAACAGGCGAGTTTCGCCTCGCTCGCCGCTCGCCAGACCCTGCGCGCGTGCAGTGCGTACCGTCTCGTGGTCGGCTGCGAACTCGTGGCCGCCGTCCGGGCGTTGCGTCAGCGCGGCCTGCGTCCCGACCCGGAGCTGCCGGTGGGCAGGGCGCTGGAGATCGCCGAGTCGGTGCTCGACGCGGACGCGACCGACCGGCCGCTCACGGACGACGTGACGGCGGCGGCAGCGCTGCTCGACCGGTTCACGGACATCTGGAGTGGGGGCACGGCATGAGCGTGGACGGGGACACGAGCGTGAAGAGGGGCATGGACAGGGACATGGAAACGGGCCCGGACAGCGGTGAGACGAGCGAGGCGAGCGGCGCCGGCGATGCGGGTGGCGCGAGGGCGGACGACCGGAGCGCGGGCGGGGGCAGCGGCGGGGACGGCGGAGGCGCGGGCGTGACCGACGCTCCCGCCGGGCGGCTGCAGGCCCTCTTCGAGGGGCACCGGCTGACGCCCACCCAGCGGCGCATCGCGCACAGCATGGTCCGCCGGGCCGCCGACGTGCCGTTCCTGTCGAGCGTGGAACTGGCCGAACTCGCCGGGGTCAGCCAGCCCTCCGTCACCCGCTTCGCCGTCGCCCTCGGCTTCGACGGCTACCCGGCGCTGCGTAAACACCTGCGGGAGGTCGCACCGGCCGAACCCGCCCCCGACACCGGCTCGTACAACGAGTACCAGCAGGCCGTCGAGGCCGAGATCGAGAACCTCCGCCATCTCGCCTCCGTACTGGCCGACCCGCGTCCCGTCGAACGGGCCGGCCGGCTCCTCGCCGCCTCCCGCCCGCTGCCGGTGCTCGGGCTGCGGGCCGCCGCGTCCCAGGCGTACGGCTTCGCGTACTTCGCGGCCAAGGTCCACCCGGACGTCCGGCTGCTGCACGAGGGCGGCACGATGGTCCACGACCGCATCGACGCGGCCGTCCGGGCCGGGGCCAGCACCCTGCTGTGCTTCGCGCTGCCCCGCCACCCGCGCGAGGTCGTCGACACCCTCGCCCACGCGAAGGAGGCCGGGCTGACCGTCGTCACCGTCGCGGACTCCGCGTTCGCGCCGGTCGCCAAGGTGTCCGACCTGCTGCTGCCCGCCGCCGTCGGAACGGGTCTCGCCTTCGACACGGCCTGCGCGCCGATGCTGCTCGGCCGGGTCCTGCTGGAGGCGATGTGCGACGGACTGCCGGACGCCCAGGCGCGCCTGGAGGAGTTCGACGCGCGCGCCGCGGCGCGGGGCCTGTTCGTCGAGTAGCGGCACCCCGGAGACGGAGTGCCGGCGACCGGCCGGAATTCTGGGCTCTCTCAGATGTGTCTCACGTTCGGCCGCTAACCTGCCCGCCACATACAGGCGTCTGGTGAGGAGGCGGATGGTGGCGCGCGGAGGGCAGGGACTTGCTCGGGTGGCCGTCGTCGTACGGGCCGGAGCGGCACCGCTGGGCTGGCTCGGGATCGTCGCGGCGGGAGTGGGCGTACTGGTGCCCGGAGTGACGGGACGGCGGATCGGGGTGCTGGCGGGAGCCGCGCTCTTCCTGATCACGGCGGTCGCCGTCCTGCTGACGCGCCGGAAACGGTACGCGGCACTCGCCCGCGGCGCCGACCGGGCGAGCAAGCACGATGTGCTGCAGGACCGGGCGGTGTCCGTACGGAACTGGCGCCGGGGGCACCGCTGGTGGGTGCTCCTCGCCTTCGCCGCGGCACTCGGCTCCGCGTTCGCCGTGCCGGCCGCCGGCGGGATGCTGCTCGCCGGCGCCGGAGTGGGCCTTCGTCTCAAGGCGGCCCGGATCGGCCGGCTCGAACGGGCGGCCGAGTCGCTCCTGTGGGTACGGGTCGACTGGCTCGGCCGCGGTGCGGGCGTTCCGGCGGGCAGGCGCGTCAAGGGCTACCGGGCCACCGGGATCGCCGCGGGCGACGCCGCGCCCGGTGGGGCGCGGCGTCGGGCCGGGGTACTGGTCTGATCCCTCAGACCTCCAGGTCGCTCTCGATCTTCTTCAACTGGTGCCTGGCCATGGCCAGGTTGGCGCGTTTGGCGTCGAGCACCAGGTAGAGGAAGAGTCCGTTGCCGCCGCGGCCCTTGATCAGCCGGATCAGGTGGTACTGGTCGGACAGCGTGATCAGGATGTCCTCGATCTCGCCCTTCAGACCCAGGTGCTCCATGGTGCGGATCTTGGCGCGGACGACGTCGGTGTTCCCGGCCGCGGCGACCGTGAGGTCGAAGCTCTTGCTGCCGCCGATCGTGCCCAGCGCCATACCGGTGGTGTAGTCGACGAGAGCGGCTCCGGTCGCGCCCTCGATGGAGGCCAGGGTCTCTTTCAACGCGGTCTCGGTGTTGGTCATGGTGATGCGGTCCTTTCGGTTCGGTTCAGTTCGTGTTGGTTCGGATCGGTCCGGGCCGGCTCGGTGCGGCCGGGTTCAACGGCTCTCACCGGTCGGCCCGGGGATCGTCCGCGCGGTGCGCGCGGTTCTGGTGCGGGGCGTGAGGGCGGCCTTCGGCGTGGGCCGTGCCGCCGGGGCCGGCTGGGCCTCGACGGCGGCCTCGACGAGTTCGCCGATCCGGGTGCCGGAGCGGCGCCCTTCGAGGTGCAGCCGGCCGACGTTCGTCCGGTCGCCCGCCAGCAGCGTCAGTACGGCGGAGGGTCCCGCCGCGTAGGTCGCCACATAGCCGTGCTCGCCGCGCAGCAGAAGTTCGCGGAAGTCGCCCCGGCCGGTCGCGTCCGCCACGCGGAGGGCGACCCCCAGTGCGGCGGCGGTGAGGGCGGCCAGCCCCTCCGGCTCCACGCCCGGAGTGTCCTGGGCCAGTACCAGGCCGTCGACGCTGGCCGCGAGCGCGCCCGTCAGCTGGGGCACCCGGGCCCGTAACCGGTGCAGTTCGTCGAGGACTTCGGCCTCCGCCGCCATCAGTTGTCTCCTCTCGGCACGCTGTCGGAGCGCGCGGATCACAAGGCCTCCAATGCGTCTCTGAGCCGGCGCAGCAGGGCCACGTCGGGATCCGCCGACGCCTGCGCGGCCTGCGCCGCCTGGGCGGTCGCAGTGGAGACGGGGGACATGGGGGACACGGGGGGTGCGGCGGTATCCGGTGCCCGGCACTCGACCGTCCGCGCGCGGGTCGTCACGATCCCGGCCGCCGCCAGCCGGCGGACGTCGACCAGCGTGTGGAATCCCGGCCTGCCGAGGACCCGTGAGATGTCCGAGACCGTGCGCGCCCCGTCGACCTGGTCGAGAACCGTGCGCTGACGCGGCGGAAGGACCACGTCGACGGCACGGGCGGTCCGGACGAGTTCCGCGGTGTCCGTGTCCGGATCCGGCCAGATGCGGTGCAGCAGCGCGCGGCGCCGCAGCGTCTCGCGCTCCACCGCGTCCACGGTCACCGGCCGTACGGGGCCTATCCAGTGCGCGACCCCGTACCTGAACCGCGCCGGGCCGCTGCTCGCGCCGAGCGTGAAGAACGCGGCGTCGTACAGCGCCCCCAGGTGGCACAGCTCCAGGGCGCCCGCGGCCAGCCGCCCGCTGTCCACCAGGAACCGTCCGACGCGGCGTTCGGCGCCCGCCTCCGAGACCGCCTCCCACCAGCCGTCGGAACCCAGTGCCCCGCGGCTGGTGAGCAGGATGTCCAGCCCGGGGGTCGCGGGGCTCTCGGCGTGCACCACCTGGCCCTCGACCAGGTACAGCACTCCGCGGTCCCGTGTCAGTACGCCGGTGGCGCGCTCCTCCGCGAGCCGGCTGAGCATGGGACTGAGCACGGGCGGGACACCGGCCGGCCGGTCCGCGCCGTCCAGGTCGACGGCCGGGTCGACAGGTGGGCCGACGGGTGGGTCGGGGTCGGGTCTGTCCAGTCCCGGCAGGGGGCCTGCTTCCATCGTGGTCACCCCACCACCAGCCGTTCCGCCATCTCGCCGAGGCGTATTCGGGCCAGGGCGAGATTGCCGTCCGAACGCCCCAGCCACAGATGCAGGAACACACTGCTGTCGAAGGTCGTCCGGACGAAACGCAGGACGTGATAGCTGTCCCTGTTGCTGACGATGAGGTCCTCCACCGGCGGCTGCCCGCCGGACCAGTCGGCTCCTTCCTCGGGTGCGAACGCCTTGTGCTCCGCGGCGAGGCGGGCGAGTTCCGCCGCCTCGGCCGCGGTGGCCTCGTGATCCCCGTTCGGTGAGTCCCCGACCGTGCCCAGAGCCAGTCCGCTGGTCCAGTCGACCACCGAGGCTCCCCGGGCTCCGGGCAGCCTCATGGCCTCCAGCAGGCACTCGTCGATTCCGGGCACGGTGCTTCCCTCCCGCCCGTCGGTTCAGCTGAGTGACGCAGAAGCTACGCAACGTGTGCGTGACGAGTGAGAGATAGTGCATTTTCCTGTGGAACATGCCAGTTGCTGGCTAGTGTGGGTCGATTGCCCTGAAGATAATCAGACCTTCCGGCTTCGCCTGGTTCGTAGGTTCATTCCGGTCACGCCTGGTTCGAGTCCCGCCTGGTTCGAGCCGGTCCCGCCCGCGCCGTACGGGTCAGGCCGGGGGCTCGCCCGTCAACGCGTCCGCGTGCGCTCCTCCCGACTCCGCCACGAGTTCGTCGATCGTCTGCGCCGTGCGGACCGTCACGAACCGCACCCCGCCCGCCCCGTCAGGACCGAAGCCGTGCACGGCGGGCCGCGCGAGCGAGTTGTACCCGTAGTGGTGCGCGAAGTAGTACGCCCCCGTGTCCAGCGCGGCCGCGTAGTCGCCCTGTTCGAGCAGCGGCATCGACCGGCCCTCCGCCAGCAGGTCGCCCGCGAAACAGGCCGGCCCCGCCACGTCCTGCACCACCTCGGGCCCCGTCTTCGGCCGCCCCTCGGCGTCGTACGCGGCCACCCGCAGCGGCCAGGACTCGGGCGCGTACACCGTGCGCGCCGCCACCTGGACCCCCGCGTGCGTCACCGCGATGGCCCGGCCGCCCGCCGACTTCGCGTACTCGACGCGTGCCAGCACCACGCCGTGCTTGGCGAGCAGCGACCGCCCGAACTCGGTGACCAGTCCGTACCGTCCGTCGAACAGCCCCGGCACGGTCGACGCGAGGAGCCGTGCGTACTCCTCGTACGTCGGGGCGTGGACGTCCGAGCCGAAGTTCACCGGCAGCCCGCCGCCGATGTCGAGCGTGTCGACCTGCCGCCGCCCGGTCCGCCCGTTGATCTCCTCCGCGAGCCCGTACGCCTCTGCCACCCCGCGGGCCATCAGCTCCAGCGGCATCCCCTGCGAACCCGAGTGCGTGTGCAGCCGGGTCAGCCACGGCCGGTCCAGGTACGCCCGCACGACCCACTCGCGCGCGCCCTCGTCCCGCAGCGCCACACCGAACTTCGAGGTCGCCGTCGCCGTGGACAACGCCCCGATCGAACCCCCGCCGACCTGCGGGTTCACCCGCAGCCCCAGCGGCGAGCGGGTCGACGCCGACCCGACCAGCGCGTCGATCCGCGCCAGCTCCTGGGGGTTGTCCGCGTTGACCGCGATGCCCAGCGCCAGTGCCTCCCGCAGCTCCGAGGGGGTCTTCGCGGGCGAGTCGAGGACCGTACGGGACGGGGGCACCCCGGCCGCGCGGGCGAGGGCCAGTTCGCCCGGACTCGCGACCTCCATGCCGATGCCCTCCCGGTGCAGCAGGCGCAGCACGGGGACGAGCGGGGTCGCCTTCACCGCGAACGCGTGCAGCACGGGCGTACCCGGTGCGGTCACCGCGTCGAAGGCCGCCCGCAGGGCCATGACGGAGGACGTGATTCCGGTGGTGTCGAGGAGTGCGACGAGGGGGACGGAGGGGCTCACGAGCCCTTGCTCCAAGGCGGCGCGAACGGCCTCGTGGCGCCGCACGGCCCCCTCCGACGGTCCACCGGCCGGGTCCGGGCCGGTGTTCGTTTCCGTATCACTGTCCGCGTCCCCTGAACCTGTGTATGCAGCCATACATCCAGCCAAACACCCGTACGGCGCCCGTGCTGGCCCGCGAGGGTATTGACTAGTTCTATTCAGAAGTTCAGGATGTGAATATCTGCTGTATCGCTGTATTGCCCCACCGCTTATCGCCGCACCGCTGTACGAACGGCACCACCCGGAGCACTCACCGTCGCCAGGAGGCAGACCATGTCAGGACCCCGCCCCGTCCGAGCACCGCGCGGAACGGAACTGAGCGCCCTGGGATGGCAGCAGGAAGCCGCTCTGCGGATGCTGCAGAACAACCTCGACCCCGAGGTCGCCGAGCACCCCGACAAGCTCGTCGTCTACGGCGGCACCGGCAAGGCCGCCCGCGACTGGCGCTCCTACGACGCCATGGTCCGTACGCTGCGGACGCTGAAGCAGGACGAGACGATGCTCGTCCAGTCCGGCCGCCCCGTCGGCGTCATGCAGACCCACGAGTGGGCGCCGCGCGTCCTCATCGCCAACTCCAACCTCGTCGGCGACTGGGCGAACTGGGAGGAGTTCCGGCGCCTCGAAGCCCTCGGCCTCACCATGTACGGGCAGATGACCGCCGGATCGTGGATCTACATCGGCACGCAGGGCATCCTCCAGGGCACCTACGAGACCTTCTCCGCCGTCGCCGCGAAGAAGTTCGGCGGGACGCTCGCCGGGACCATCACCCTGACGGCCGGCCTCGGCGGCATGGGCGGCGCCCAGCCGCTCGCCGTGACGATGAACGACGGCGTCGCGATCTGTGTCGACGTCGACCCGCGCGCCATCGAGCGCCGCATCGAGCACCGGTACCTGGACGTACGCGCCGACTCCCTGGAGCACGCCCTCCAGCTCGCCGTGGAGGCCCGGGACGCCCGCCGCCCGCTCTCCATCGGCCTGCTCGGCAACGCCGCCGAACTGCTGCCGCGGATGCTCGCCGAGGGCGCCCCGATCGACATCGTGACCGACCAGACCTCGGCCCACGACCCGCTGGCCTACCTGCCCGTGGGCGTCGAACTCGACGACATGGCCGCGTACGCCGCGAAGGACCCGGCCGGATTCACCACCCGGGCCCGTGAGTCCATGGCACGGCACGTGGAGGCCATGGTGGGCTTCATGGACGCCGGCGCCGAGGTCTTCGACTACGGCAACTCCATCCGGGGCGAGGCCCAGCTCGCCGGATACGAGCGGGCGTTCGCCTTCCCCGGCTTCGTGCCCGCCTACATCCGGCCGCTGTTCTCCGAGGGCAAGGGCCCCTTCCGCTGGGCCGCCCTGTCCGGTGAGGCGTCCGACATCCACAAGACCGACAAGGCGATCCTCGACCTCTTCCCGGAGAACGAGTCCCTCCACCGCTGGATCAAACTGGCCGGCGAACGCGTCCACTTCCAGGGCCTGCCCGCCCGGATCTGCTGGCTCGGCTACGGCGAGCGGGACAAGGCGGGCGAGCGCTTCAACGACATGGTCGCCTCGGGCGAACTGGCCGCCCCCCTTGCCATCGGCCGCGACCACCTCGACTGCGGTTCCGTCGCCTCCCCGTACCGCGAGACCGAGGCCATGCTCGACGGCTCGGACGCGATCGCCGACTGGCCGCTGCTGAACGCCATGGTGAACGTGGCCTCCGGCGCGTCCTGGGTGTCCATCCACCACGGTGGCGGTGTGGGCATGGGACGTTCCCTCCACGCGGGGCAGGTGTCGGTGGCCGACGGCACGAAGCTGGCCGGGGAGAAGATCCGGCGTGTGCTGACGAACGACCCCGGGATGGGTGTCATCCGGCATGTCGATGCCGGGTACGACATCGCTGAGACGGTTGCCGATGAGCGTGGCGTGCGGGTTCCCATGCGGGAGGGCGAGTGAGTCCGCAGTCGCGTGACGGGGGCGCTGTCCCCGGGCCCGGCCAGGGGCTCCGCCCCCGGACCCCCGATCGGCCTGAACGGCCTCGTCCTCAAACGCCGGACGGGCTGGAAGTGCCCGAGCGGTCTCGTCGGCAGGCGCCGGACGGGGTGGGGGTGTCCGAGCGGTCTCGTCGGCAGGCGCCGGACGGGGTGGGGGTGCCGGACGGGGTGAAGGGGGCCTCCTTTCTTGAGATGTGGGGGGAGTTGGAGTCCATCGGGCGGTATGCCGGGTCCGGGGGGTATCGGCGGTTCGCCTGGACCGGGGCCGATACCGACTGCCGGGCCTGGTTCCGGGCGCAGGCCGAGGCGCGTGGGCTCACCCTCGAACTGGACCGGAACGGGAACCAGTGGGCCTGGCTCGGTGACCCCTCCGCGGGGGACGCCGTCGTCACCGGATCCCACCTCGACTCCGTGCCCGACGGCGGTGCCTTCGACGGGCCCCTCGGTGTCGTGTCCTCCTTTGCCGCGCTGGACGAACTGCGCGGCCGGAACGCGCGGTTCACCAAGCCTCTCGCCATCGTGAACTTCGGCGACGAGGAAGGCGCCCGCTTCGGGCTGGCCTGCGTGGGCTCGCGGCTCACCGCCGGGGAACTCACCGTCGAGCAGGCGCACCGGCTCACCGACGCCGACGGGATCACCCTCCCGCAGGCGATGGAGGCCGCGGGCCACGACCCGGACGCCATCGGCGCGGACCCCGAACGCCTGGGCCGTATCGGCGCGTTCGTCGAGCTGCACGTCGAGCAGGGACGCGCCCTCGACCTGACCGGCGACCGGGTCGGCGTCGCCAGCGCCATCTGGCCGCACGGGCGGTGGCGCTTCGACTTCCGGGGCGAGGCCAACCACGCGGGCACCACCCGCCTCATGGACCGCCGCGACCCCATGCTGTCGTACGCGGAGACCGTGCTCGCGGCCCGCCGGGAGGCCCAGCTCGCCGGCGCCGTGGCCACCTTCGGCAAGATCTCCGTCGAGCCGAACGGCGTCAACGCCATCCCCTCCCTCGTACGCGGCTGGCTCGACTCCCGTGCCGCCGACCAGGCGACCCTCGACAGGGTCGTCCACGGCATCGAGAAGGCGGCCCGCGAGTACGCCGACGCGCACGGCATCCACCTCGACGTCGTCCGGGAGTCGTTCACCCCGGTCGTCGAGTTCGAGCACGCCCTGCGCGACGAGATCGCCCGCCTCCTCGGCAAGGGGGACGCAGGGAAGAGTGCGCACCTGAACGTGCCCGTCCTGGGAACCGGTGCGGGACACGACGCCGGGATCCTCTCCGGTGCGATCCCGACCGCCATGCTGTTCGTACGCAACCCCACGGGGATCTCGCACTCGCCGGCCGAGCACGCCGCCGAGGACGACTGCGTGGCCGGGGTGACCGCACTCGCCGACGTACTGGAAGGGCTGGCCTGCAAGTGAGTGAGCCGCACGTGAGCGCGCGAGGCACGACGTACTGGCTGGAGCACGCCTGGCTCGACTCCTACGTGGAGCCGGGCGTGGCCCTCGACGTGGGCACGGACGGCCGGATCGCCGCCGTCCGCACGGGCGTCGACAGCCCGCCGTCCGGGGCGGAGATCCTGCGCGGCCTGACCCTCCCCGGCCTCGCCAACACCCACAGCCACGCCTTCCACCGGGCCCTGCGCGGCACCGTCCAGGTCGGCTCCGGGACCTTCTGGACCTGGCGCGAGATCATGTACTCCGTCGCGGACCGGCTCACCCCGGACACGTACCACGCGCTCGCCCGCGCGGTGTACGCGGAGATGGCGCTCGCCGGGATCACGGCCGTGGGCGAGTTCCACTACGTGCACCACGCGCCGGGCGGCACCCCGTACGCCGACCCGAACGCCATGGGTGAGGCACTCGTCGAGGCCGCCGCCGAGGCGGGCATCCGCATCACCCTCCTCGACACCGTCTACCTCGCCGCCGGCCTGGTCGACGCGCGCAGGGGACAGCCCCCGAACCGGCACCAGCTCCGCTTCTCCGACGGCACCGCGGAAGCCTGGGCAACACGCTGTTCAGTTCTCAAGGACCGGGATCACGCGCGGATCGGGGCCGCCGTCCACTCCGTACGGGCGGTGCCCGCGGGGCAGTTGGCGACGGTGGCGCGGTGGGCCGAGGAACGGCGGGCCCCGCTCCATGTGCACCTGTCCGAGCAGACGGCGGAGAACGACGCCTGCCTGGCTGCCCACGGCCGCACGCCCACGCAACTGCTCGCCGACCACGGGGTGCTGGGCCCGCGCACCACGGGCGTGCACAACACCCACCTCACCGACGAGGACATCGCGCTGCTCGGCCGCTCCGGCACCGGCACGTGCATGTGCCCGACCACCGAGCGCGACCTCGCCGACGGCATCGGACCGGCCGTCGCCCTCCAGCAGGCGGGCTCCCCGCTGTCCCTCGGCTCCGACAGCCACGCTGTGATCGACCTGCTCGAAGAGGCGCGCGCGATGGAGCTGAACGAGCGCCTGCGCAGCCGTACGCGGGGTCACTGGACCGCGGCGGCACTCCTTCGCGCCGCCTCCGCGGACGGTCACGCGGCCCTCGGCTGGGCCGACGCGGGCACGCTCGAAGCGGGTGCGCTCGCCGACTTCACGACGGTCGCGCTCGACTCCGTCAGGACAGCGGGGACGCTGCCGCGGCTCGGGGCCGAGACGGCCGTATTCGCCGCGACAGCGGCGGACGTGCGGCACACCGTCGTGGGCGGCCGGCACGTCGTACGCGACGGGGCGCACACCCTCGTCCCGGACGTGCCGCGGGCCCTGGCCGACGCCGTCGAAGCGCTGCGCGCCTGAACTCCGGCCCCGACCGGGCCCTCTCCGCCCCGACAGCCCCCGAGGACGCCATGAGCAGCACCAGCCCCAGCAGCACCAGCGGTAGCAGTACCGGCAGCACGACCCTCATCACCAACATCGCCAGTCTGGTCACCAACGACTCCTCTCTCGGTGACAGGTCTCCGCTCGGTCTGATCCAGGACGCGGCCGTCGTCATCGACGGCGACCGCATCGCATGGACCGGTGATTCAAGAAAAGCACCCGCCACTGACAATCGGGTCGACGCCGGTGGCCGAGCGGTGATCCCCGGCTTCGTGGATTCCCACTCGCACCTGGTCTTCGCGGGCGACCGCACGCAGGAGTTCAACGCCCGGATGTCCGGCCGGGCCTACAGCGCCGGCGGCATCCGTACGACCGTCGCGGCCACGCGCGCCGCGAGCGACGAGGAGCTTGAGCGCAACCTCGTCCACTACCTCGACGAGGCTCTGCGCCAGGGCACGACCACGTTCGAGACGAAGTCCGGCTACGGATTGACGGTCGAGGACGAGGCGCGGGCCCTGCGCATCGCGTCCGCGCACACCGACGAGGTCACGTTCCTCGGCGCGCACATCGTCTCGCCGGACTACGCGGACGATCCCACCGCGTACGTCGCGCTCGTCACCGGCGAGATGCTGGACGCGTGTGCCCCGTACGCGCGTTGGATCGACGTCTTCTGCGAGAAGGGCGCCTTCGACGGGGACCAGGCCCGCGCGATCCTTACGGCCGGCAGGGCGAAGGGGCTGCACCCGCGCATCCACGCCAACCAGCTCTCGTACGGGCCCGGAGTGCAACTGGCCGTCGAACTGGACGCGGCCAGCGCGGACCACTGCACGCACCTCACCGACGCGGATGTCGACGCGCTCGCGAACGGCGCCACGGTGGCGACGCTGCTCCCGGGCGCCGAGTTCTCCACCCGCGCCGAGTGGCCGGACGCCCGCCGCCTGCTCGACGCGGGCGTCACGGTCGCCCTGTCGACGGACTGCAACCCGGGCTCGTCCTTCACGTCGTCCGTACCGTTCTGCATCGCGCTGGCGGTACGGGACATGGGCATGACGCCGGACGAGGCGCTGTGGTCGGCGACGGCGGGCGGAGCCGCGGCGCTCCGCCGCACGGACATCGGCCGCGTGGCCCCGGGCGCGTACGCCGACCTGACGTTCCTCGACGCCCCGAGCCACGTGCACTTGGCGTACCGGCCGGGGGTGCCGCTGGTTTCAGAGGTGTGGAGGCGCGGAGTCCGTACGGTCTGAACTGAAGTTGCCCGGGGTGTCAGCTCGTACCGGAAGGTGCGATCTGCTCGGTGTCGAGCTGGTGGTCCGCCCAGACGTAGCTCTCGGGCAGCAGGTGGGTGATGGGGACGGTTCGGAGGCTGTCGCTCGCACCGACGATGACCTTGAGGGCGGGGAAGTAGTCGAGCAGGACCTGGCGGCAGCGGCCACACGGAGGCACCACTCCGCGATCGCGATCACCCACGGCGACGATGGTGTCCAGGTCGTAGACGCCCTGGGCGGCTGCCGCACCGATGACGACCAGCTCGGCGCAGGGGCCTCCGGTGAAGTGGTAGGCGTTCACCGCGGTGACGATCCGACCGTCCTCGGCCCGGGCCGCAGCCGCCATGGTGTGGTTGTCGCCCCGACAGCGAGTGGCGGCGATGTGCGTCGCTGCCCGGATCAGTTCGTGGTCGACGAGGCCGGCCTGCGCGGTCATCTTCTCCACTTCCATACGGTGTCAGGCGACGCCGGACTCGGCGGCGACTGGCTGTCTGTGCAGCAGGGCAGCGTCGCGAACTGGGGCTTCTGCTAGAACCCAGGCATGACTTACAGATTCACAGCTCGTGCGGTGGCTGCAGAGATCGACGAGGCCAACGACATCATGCAGGCGGGTGTTGCCGAGGACGACGACGGCGAGGGTTTCTTTCTTCTGTTCATGAGCGACATGGGTGAACCGTCCCGTCAGGATGTGGCGCTCGGTCTCGACACCCACTGTCTGGTGACTGCGGACGAGGGCACCGCTTATGGCTGTGTCCGCGAGGTGACGCTGTCCGACAACCTGCTCACCGTGTCGTTGCACCCCGCTGCCCTGGATGACCTGGGGCTGGCGGACACGGAGATCGAGGCGTTGCTCGAAGTTCCGCAGGACGACATCGGGCGGCTGCGGGAAGTGCTGGCGCAGGTCCTGACATTCGGACGGGAAGATGCCCGTCCCCGACGTGCCGACCTCTAGACCTGGGTCTTTGTCGTCAGCCGCCGCTTACGGGGAGTTGATGGCTTGGCGGTACGCCACCCTCCGCCGGCCGCACGGATCTCCCCGAGAAGCCCACGGTGAGATGTGATCAAGCGGTTGTGCCGACCACGCCTGCCTTGACTCCGCGTATCAGACGGGCCAACGGGCCGGTGGTGGTGGTGAGTTCGACACCAGGCCTGTCGCTCTCGCGGAGGTGGAGGGTTCCGGGGGAGGTGGCGATTTCGACGCAGGTGTTGCCGTCGCCGCCGTCCGAGAAAGTGGACTTCTGCCAGCGCAGGATGTGGTTCATTGCGCGCGTCACATCTCCTTGGTCAGTCGATGGATGAAGTCCCGCGATGCCACGGGGTCCAACGTCGCCTTCTCCACCTTACGGAAGAGTGTTCGAAGTTGAGTCAGCTGCGGTTCCGCATCGATGAACGCGGTTCCGGTGGGGGCGTCCCGTAGGCCGGTGTCCAGTCTGGGGAGCGGGCCGCCCGTGTACATCATCGAGGCCCCGGCGCCGGCGAAACCGTCCTGGTCGGTCGGGATGATGCGGACGGTGGCGTGGCCCTGCTCGATCTTGTCGAGGATCTGCTGGAGTTGTACGCGGGACGCCTGGCGGCCGGCCACGCGGATGCGCAGGGCGAACTCGTGGATCAGCGTCTCGTACGGCGTGGGCTTGGCGCCCTCGATGACGGCGCGCCGTTTCATCCGGTGCTCGACCCGAGGGGTCAGATCTCGCTCGGGCAGGCCGGGGACCATGTACGTGTAGACCGCGCGAGCGTAGTCGGCTGTCTGGAGCAGTCCCGGCACGTGCGTGATCACCACCTCGCGGAGGAACGTCGCGTGGTGCTCGACCTCGGCGACGTCCGCGAACACCGGAGGCAGCGGCCCTCGGTACTCCTCCCACCAGCCCCGCGTCCGATCGGTCGCCATCGCGGTGAGGGCTTCGACCAACGCCTCGTCCGTGCAGGCGTAGTGGCCGGCGAGGCGTCGTACGCGTTCGGCGCTCACACCTGCGACGCCGGACTCGATCTGGCTCATCTGGACCGCGTCGGCCCCGAGCAGGGTGGCGGCCTCCCGGGCCTTCATGCCCGTCGCCTCGCGCAGTTTCCGCAGTTCAGCACCTAGTCGCAGCCTGCGGGCCGTGAGGTGCCTCTTCGGTGGCAACCGGCGCCTCCTCGTCTCAACTGTGCGGTGGTTGTACCTCGTTCGAGGGTCAGAATACGCCAGCCGCTTGCGCCTTCCTAATGTTAGGAAATACCGTCAGTGACGTAAGAGTCACGCTGCGGAAGCGCACCGCTCCGTCCTGCCATGACGGCTGCGGCTCTGCCACCGCCCGTGCATCCACCCCGCGCCCCACATCCGGAGCTGACGCATGCCCGAAAACGAGACCGGACCCTGGGAGTACTCCCTCTCCATCCCCAACGGCCCCCGCGGCGTCACCATCTGTCGCCGCACCCTGCGGCTCATCCTCACCATGCACGGGCTGATCCGCCTCGTCGATGTCGCCGAACTCCTCGCCACCGAGCTGGTCGCCAACGCCGTACTGCACACGAAGGGGCCCGCGACCCTCCGGGTCTGCTGGTCGGTCGGGGTCCTGCGGATCGGCGCCTGGGACACGGACCCCGAACCGCCCGAGCCACCCGGGGAGTTGACGGCGCTCACCGACGCCGAGGGCGGCAGAGGTCTCGCCCTGGTCCACGCATGCTCCGACGCCTGGGGCTGGCATCCCCTGTTCAGATACGGCAACCAAGGCAAGTACGTCTGGTGTGACCTGGCCGCCGTGTAGCCCGTTGACCCGGTCGAACGGAAGGGAGCTGATGTCCGCAATCCAGTACTTCTGGCGGCATCCGCTTGCCGAGCAGGTGCGTGAGGAAGGCCGCGAGGAAGGCCGCGAGGAAGGGCGCGAAGAGGGGCGGGCTCAGGAGAGGGCTGAGAGCGTTCTGCGGAATCTGCGGTGGCGGGGCGTCGACGTGCCCGATGCCGTTCGTGAGCGCGTTCTCGCCTGCACCGACATGGATGAGCTCGGGTCGTGGCTCGACCGTTCCTATCGCGTCGCCGATGCCGGGGAGTTGTTCGGCGAGGGTGCCTGAGCCCAGTGCGGGCGGGTCACGCCTTGCCCGCTCGCCAGCGTTGGGTCGGCGCGCCTGTGTCCGGGGACAGGTCCAGGGTGTTGTTGTCCGTCGGGGTCAGTGCGTGGTCCGGGGCTATCGCTGGGCGGAGTGCGCCTGTTGTGGTCACCGCGAAACGCAGGTTCGGGCCGTTGTGGCCGTCGAGCGAGGCGCATTCCCAGATGCCCACGCCGTCGTCGGTCGCGCCCCGGCTGTCCAGGCAGAAGTCGGGATCGGCGTACGACCGCAGGGCGCCCTCGTCGGCGTCTACGCGCCAGCGTTGCGTGCGGGACGAGGTGCAGGGTGCCGTGATGACGTCCGTGCCCTTCTCCAGGTCGCCGTTCCGGATGTCCAGGCAGCGGCCCGAGGCGAGGTTCACCACCTGGGTGTAGGCGCCCCCGGGAGGGTGTGCGGGTGGGGGTTGCGACTTCGTGGGGCTGGCGCTGGGGCTCGGGCTGTACGTCGGCTGCGGGGAGCTGGGGGTGCCTGTGGGGGAGGGCAGCGGGCTCGTGGGGACCGTGGCCGTCACCGTCACCGGTGGGCGGGGCGGAGTCGACGTGTCGCCCGCCTCCTGTGGGGGGACGAGGAACAGGAGCAGGGGGGCCAGGGCCACCCCGAGCGCCGCCGAGGTCAGGACGAAGCGGCGGGAGGGCGGCCAGGGGCCCGGACGAGTCCGCTCGTGGGCGTCGGCGTGGGCGTGGGCGTGCGTTCCGGGGCCGAGCGTCGCCGCGTACGCCGTGCCGCCCCACGGCAGCAGGCCTTCCGCCAGCGCCGTACGCCGGTCGTCCCGTAGTGCGGACAGCACCGCGTACGCCGTCGCGCAGTGTCCGCACTCGGCCATGTGGGCCCGCAGATCCGCGCTGTGACGAGGGCTGTCGGGGCGTACCGACTCCTCGATCAGCCGGCGGAAGTCCTGGCAGCGCGGGTCCCCGGACGCGGCGAGGTGGGACTTCAGGAACGTCGCGCGCAGTGCCTGGAGCGAGGACTCCAGCCCGTACGTCACGTCCTGGCGCGTGATGCCCAGCAGTCCCGCCGTCTCGTCCTCGGGCTCCCGCTCGACCAGCCCGTACCAGATGAGGCCCTGCACCCGCGTGGGGAGCGAGCGGAACGCGTCCAGCATCGGCGGGGTCGGGCCGCCGGGGCCCGCCTCGTGCAGGCGCGCGAGCAGACCGGGGTCGAGGCGGCGTGAGCGCTGGTCCCCGGCCCATGCGGCGGCCAGCCGCCAGGCCAGGAGCAGGAGTTGGTGCCGCCACGGTCCGCGCGGGTCCGTGCCGCGCTCGGTCTCCCGCGCGGCGAGCGTGAACGCGTGGGCCGTCAGGTCCCTGGCCGCGTACTCGCCGGTGGTGCACAGCCGGGCGTACGCGAGGACCGCGGGCCGGTGGCGGGCGCGCAGTTCCTCCAGTGCCGCGCCCCCGGTGGCGGCGTCGGCGCGCAGCAGTTCCGTGAGCCGTGCGTCGGACGCTCCCGTGTGCACACCCCCGCCCGGCCGGTCGTCGTCGCCCTCGCCCCGAGCCATGCGTCCGCCTCCCCTGCGCCCGTACCGTCACTCGCTCGACTGCTGACCTACCAGCCAGTTTGTCGGGTGACCATACTGAGGGAAGGGGATCGGAGTGGAAAGGGGTTCCCGTGGGTAACTCGGGTGCGTCGAATGGGGGATGGGGAACCGCCCGTGGACAGAAAGCGCGGGGCCGGGCCGGTCAGTCCGGCTCGGCCCCGCACACGTCCCGTTACGGCGAAGGTGTCACTCCTTGACGGTCACTCCTCGACGGTCAGGCCCCTGCGCAGTCGCACCAGCGTCCGCGACAGCAGTCGCGACACGTGCATCTGCGAGATGCCCAGCTCCTCGCCGATCTCCGACTGGGTCAGATTGGCGACGAAGCGCAGCGACAGGATCTGCCGGTCGCGGTGCGGAAGTTCGGCGATCAGCGGCTTCAGCGACTCCACGTACTCGATGCCTTCGAGCCCGTGGTCCTCGTAGCCGATCCGGTCCGCCAGCGCGCCCTCGGAGTCGTCCTCCTCGGGCTGGGCGTCCAGCGAACTGGCCGTGTAGGCGTTGGACGCCGCCATGCCCTCGACGACCTCGTCGTTCGACAGCCCCAGACGCTCCGCCAGCTCTCCCACCGTCGGAGCGCGGTCCAGTTGCTGTGCGAGTTCGTCGCCGGCCTTGGCCAGGTCGAGGCGGAGCTCCTGCAGCCTTCGCGGTACGCGCACGGACCATGACGTGTCACGGAAGAAGCGCTTGATCTCGCCGACGATGGTCGGCATCGCGAAAGTGGGGAACTCGACGCCACGGCTGAGTTCGAAACGGTCGATCGCCTTGATCAGGCCTATCGTGCCGACCTGGATGATGTCTTCCATCGGCTCGCTGCGGGAGCGGAACCGGGAGGCGGCGAACTTGACCAGGGCGAGGTTGAGTTCGACCAGGGTGTTACGGACGTACGAGTACTCGGAGGTGCCTTCCTCCAGCGATTCGAGCCGCCCGAAGAGAGTCTTGGAGAGTGCTCGCGCGTCGACCGGGCCCACCTCCGCGAACGGGGGGATCTCGGGAAGCCCGGCGAGACCGGCATTCTCGTCGGCGGACTCTTCTTCCAGTTCGTCCAGAGGGCGTGTCGACGTCGCCCTCTGGGCCTGCGATGCGTCGAGCCGGGGTGACATGATGTCCTCCATCGTTCTCGGCATATGGCTGCCGATGCCAATACGTGCACTGCGGTGTGCGGCGCCTCCAAAGCCGGCCGTGTCGAAAACTGTCTCTACTAGCCCTACCCGCTTTCGTGACCCTCCCGCAAGTGAGTTTTGCGGTGAAATGTCCGATTCTTGGCGGTTGTTCGGGTGTCAGAGTGTGCAGGGAAGGCGTAGGGTTCGAGTGCGTCAACGAACAACCACATCGGCCGGAAGAGAGAGACGGCATGGACCGCGGGACGGTCGGCAGCGCACAGTCGGGCCGGCTTCTGGTCGAGGTGCGAGAAGAGGGCACTAGTGCCGTCGTCACCCCGGCGGGTGAGCTGGATCACCATACGGCGGATCTTCTGCGCGAACCGGTCGAGGACTGCCTCGACCGCGGGTTCGTGCGTCTCGTCGTGGACTGCTCACGGTTGGAGTTCTGCGACTCCACCGGGTTGAACGTCCTTCTCGGTGCTCGGCTGCGTGCCGAAGCCGCCGGAGGCGGGGTCCACCTGGCAGGAATGCTGCCGGTGGTGGCCCGGGTCTTCGAGATCACCGGGGCGGAGGCCGTCTTCACCGTGCACGACACGCTGGAAGCGGCATTGGACGACAAGAGCGGGGCAGGTGACTCCGCGGTGGCGGACGGCTCCGCGGCGACGGGCGAGGCCGGGACCGACCGGCCCGCGGGCGATCGGGGTGACTAGTCGCCCCGAGGCGCTGTCCTGCGGCACAGTTGTGTCCAGGCCGGCTTCGACGTGACCGATGTGATCGACGTGATCAATGTGATCGACGCGATGACGGAGTCTCGTCATCCGTACCGAACAAGTGGGTGTTCCGGCGGTTCGGTCGGGCAGGAGACATCCTGAATATGTCAACGGACCGAACGGCAAGCGCGCGGCAGTCCCGGACCACTCCCGGAGCCCGAGTGTCCTGAGCTTTCCGAGTGCGCCGCATGTGCTGAATGTGCTGAGAACTGAGTCTTGAATCGTGAACTGGTGAATCGGTGAGGTGAAGCGCTGATGAGCACCACCCGGCCTTACTCGCCGGGCGACCGCGGCCCTGAATCGGGCGACGGCGGCGCTTCCGGGGCGTCTCCGGGCGGTACGCCCCCCGGGCGTCACGCCCGCCGGCTGAACTTCGACGGCGAGAGCGGGGTCGTTCCGCTCGCCCGCGACTTCGCACGGCAGGCGCTGTACGAGTGGGGGTGGCTGCCCGCGGCCACCGCCGATCGGCGGGCCGCGGCGGAGGATGTGCTGCTGGTCGTCTCCGAACTCGTCACCAACGCCTGTCTGCACGCCGAGGGTCCCGACGAGCTCTGGATCTCCTGCGAGAACAAGGTGCTGCGGATCGAGGTGTCCGACCGTGGGGCCGGTCAGCCCGCGCCGCGGACGCCGCACCGGGCCGGGCGGCCCGGTGGACACGGGATGTTCATCGTGCAGCGGCTGTGCCTGGACTGGGGTGTGATCCGGGCGGACGGGGTTGCCGGGAAGACGGTCTGGGCGGAGTTGGGCGCCCCCGCGTAGCGCTCCGCTGTGGTTGGCGTTGCGCTGTGTGGGGTGCGCTGGCTGTTTGGTGTTCGTCCGCGGGTTCGGTGGGGGCTTGTCGCGCAGTTCCCCGCGCCCCTGATCGGGGCGGCCCTTCGGGCCTGCCCCGTGCCGCGTCGTCCGTGCCGCGTCGTCCGTGCCGCGTCGTCCGTGCCGCGTCGTCCGTGCCGCGTCGTCCGTGCCGCGTCGTCCGTGCCGCGTCGCCTCCGGAGAGCTGGTCGCCCAGCGGCGGCTCCCGGGAGTCGACCCCCGGCGGGCGTCCCTTCGTCGTCGCTCGCCCCATGCGCATGGGATCCTCACGGATCCGGTGCGCATTTTGTCTTCCCTCGGCAAGGGGCCGGGCGTACCTTGACGGCCGATCTGATGTTCCGTCAGGAACTGACTCAGGAATGGTGTCAGGAACGCCTTCGGGAATGAGGGGACCGTGTCATACCGGACGTACCAGAAACGAACCGCAGCGATCGCGTCCGCCGCGGCCCTGGCCGGCTCGGCGGTGCTGATGGCCGCCCCCGCAGCCCGGGCCGACGTGGTGGACGTCAACTACCAGTGCAAGACCCCGATCGGTGACAAGTCGGCCGTCTCGCCCATCGACATCAAGAGTGTCAAGAGCGGCAGCGGCTACCGGCTCACGATGACCTTCGAGAAAGGCGTCTCGTCCAGCCCCGTCGAACTGGGCAAGGGCGCGATGAACCCGAGCGCGGTCATCAAACTCGGCGGCGCCGACAGCGGCACCGTGGCGGTCAAGGGCCCACCGAACCCGGCCGCGATCCCCGCCAACACCCCCATCAAGATCACCGATCTGACCGGCACGTACACCCCGAAGGGCAGCGGAAAGGTCACCTTCACCGCGGGTGTGCTGACCATCAAGGCCCTCGGTACGACGACCACGTGCACGCCCGGCAACAGCCCGAAGCCCTCGCTGACCCTGACCGTCGCGGCGGCGGGCGGCGGCTCCACGGGCGGCTCGGGTACCACCGGTTCCTCGCAGGACGCCCCGGCCGGCGGTGAGGACCTGCCGCAGACCGGCCCCGAGGACTCCGCGATCGCCCTCGGCACACTCGGCGGCACCGTCCTGCTGGCAGGCGCGGCCGGCGTGCTGTGGCTGACCCGGCGCCACCAGGCCCGCGGCTGAACCACCCCGCACCAGCCCTTCTGCTACGGAGCCGCCGATGCCGTTCGCCGTCCGTGCCCTCTGCCTCGCCTCCGTGACCGTGCTCGGTGTCGCCCCGGTCTCCGTGGCCGACGCCGACTGGTCCGTCGTGCCCTCGGCGGGCGGGGGCCGGGACGGCCGGCCGTACTTCTACGCCGAGGGCGCGCCCGGCACGGTCCTCCAGGACACCGTGTCCGTGCGCAACCCCGGCGGAAAGCCGCTGACGGTACGGTTCCGGGGCGCCGACGCCGACAACGACGGCGACGGAACGCTCTCCGTACGGGCACGGGCGAAGGACACCGGCGCCTGGATCACCTTCGCCGAGCGGACGGTACGCATCCCCGCGCGCACCCGCGCCGACGTGCCCTTCACCGTGAGCGTCCCGGCGGACACCGCGCCCGGCGACCACCCCGGCGCGATCCTCGCGAGCGCCGGGGGCCGGACCGCGGCCGTACGGGTCCAGCTGCGCGTCGGCGGCCCGACCCTCTCGGCGCTCACGGTCGAACACGTGCGGATCCACGGCGGCCACATCTCCTACGAGCTGGTCAACCGCGGCACCACCGTGCTGACCCCGAAGCTCGCCGTACGGGCCGAGGGGCTGTTCGGCGAGGTGCTCGACCGGGCCCCGCGGACCCTGCCCGTCGAACTGCTCCCCGGCCGCCGCGTACGCCTCGACGAACCCTGGCCCGATCCGCCCGCCCTCGACGGCGTCGACGTCGAGCTGACGGTCACGGCGGAGGGCGGGGCCCGCGCGGAGGCCGCCGCGGAAACGTGGTTCGTGCCGAAGGCGGCGGCGATGGCGGGCGCGCCGGCCGGCCTCGCGGTGTGTGCGGGCGGCGCCCTCTGGTTCGTACGGCGTGTGCGGCGTATGCGGCTCGTACGGCGTCGGGGGCAGCCGGGGCCGACCGAGGCCGCCGGACAGGCGCGTACGGAAGTCGAGTCGACGGGAGCGGTGATGTGAGCGGCACGGCTGAAGGGGTGTGTCGGTGGCGGGCGGCCGTGGCGGCGGTGGTCGTGGCGCTCGGGATGGTGCTGTTCCCGCTGGTGGCGGGTACCGCCTCCGCGGCGGAGAAACCGCAGGTGAAACTCTCCAAGTCGCAGGCGGGAACGGGCGGTTCCCTCACGGTGAGCGGCAGCGGCTGGCGGGCGAACGCCCTGCTGATGGTGCTCATCTGCGGTCGGTCCTCGATCGACCGGGGCGTGATCGGCGGGACCAACTCCTGTGCCAACGCGGACGGACGGGCCGTCACCACCGACGCGAAGGGCCGGTTCAGCAAGAAACTGCCGGTCACTGAACCGCCCGTACCGTGCCCCTGCGTGGTCCATGTCGCGACCGTCACCGGCGCGAAGGCGGAGGCCGACGCCTCCTTCCTGGTCGCGGGACACGAGGTCGAGCCGCTGCCCAAGGAGGACACCGCGGGGCGGCTCTCGGTGCTCACCGACACGCAGCTCGACGGGTCGAGCGGTCTGCTCACCTGGTTCGGCGCTCCGCCGTCCCGCAAGCTCGTCTTCACCGTCGGCAACGTCGGTACCACCGCCGTGAAGAACCCGGTCTTCCAGGTCGGCACCTCGCACGGTGTGTTCGCCCCGCAGTGGGAGGAACACCAGTGGCGCGGCACGATCGGCCCCGGCAAGAAGGCGCGGATCACCCTGCCGGTGGAACTGACCGCCGGTGCGCACGGCGACTACACGGTCGCCCTGAAGTTCGGCGGCAAGGTGCTCGCCGAACAGCCGTGGGGCGTGGGCCGCCCCTGGGGCGTGACCCTCTTCTGGATCCTGGTCTGCGTCGTCGTACCGGCCGCGCTGTTCCGGACCGGGATGGCCGTGGTGGACCGGGTGCGGCCGAGTGGACCCAACCAGCGCGCCGGCCGGTTCGGAAGTGGCAGGGGCGGCAGGGGCGGCAGGGGCGGACGGAGTGTGCGGCCCGGTCGGGGCGCGCACGGCGTGCGGCGCGGGGGGCTGCGGCTGCCCGACGTCACCCTGCGGATGCCGAAGCTGCGTCTTTCGCCTGCCGCCAGAGACTCCGGCGACGACCACGACCCGGCAGGCTCCGACCTCCGTTCCGGCTCCGACCTCCGTTCCGGCTCCGGCGCAGGTACGCGTACGGGGGCCCGTACACGGACGCAGTCCGCTCTGCCCTGGTTCACCCCGGACACCGATCCCGGGGCCGCCGAGGCCGATCAGCTCTCCGCACCGCACGAGAACACCCCGACGACCCCCACCAGGAAGGGAAACACGTGAGCACGCAACGGAGAGTCCGGCCGAGACCGAAGAAGCCCGGAGGCGGCCGGAGAGCGAGCGCGGCCGGAGTCGCGATGATGCTCGGCGGTGCGGGAGTCCTGCTGGCGGTGGCGGCGGCGCCCGCCCAGGCCGCCGAGGTGGCCTACGCGACCGACTGCGTACCCCCTCCGATCTCCGGGCTTCCGACGGTCAAGGGCACCACCAAGGTCGAGGTCACCGCACCCGCCACGGCGAAGGTCGGTGACGAGGTCGAGGTGGTGTGGAAGTTCACGCAGGCCGCGTCCAAGAACCCCGACCTCATCGACCTGCCCGCCGACTCCGTGCAGCCGTCCGGCACCCTCAAGGCGGCCGGTGCGCAGACCGCGTCCGTCGCGATGCAGGGGCCGCGCGAGAACCCGGCGATCCCCAAGGGCGGGGCGATGATCCTGTCCGACATGAAGGGCAAGCTGAAACTGACGACGGCCGGTGAGGTGACGCTGACACCGGACGCGTACGCCATCAACGTCATGTCCACGGACACCAAGTGCGCGCCCACGGAGACGGTGAAGCCCGCTGCGACGATCGAGGTCACGGCGGGGGACGGGGATCCGCCTCCCGAGTCGCCCGATCCGACGAGTCCGACGCCCACGCCGCCGGGGGGCACCACCGGGGGAGAGACCGGCGGTGACACCGGGGGCAGTGACACGGGCGGCAGCACCGGCGGCGACGGGGAACAGACCGACTTCACCGGCAAGGCGGTCGACATCCCCTACGCGTGCAAGACGCCGATCGGGGACAAGAACGCGACCTCGCCGGTGCAGATCAACGCCAAGAAGAACGGCGGGAGTTACGACCTCACCGTCCAGTTCAAGGGGTCCGTGATGGACAGCCCCGCCGACATCCCGGCCGACTCGGTCAAGCCGTCGATGGAGGTCGTACTGGGCGGCGCGGACAAGGGAACGGTGGCGGTCGAAGGGCCGACCAACTCCGAAGCCATCAAGTCCGGTGATCCCATGGTGATCTCCGACATGACCGGTACGTACAAGCCGGGCGCGGACGGGGAGTCGACGCTGTCGCCGGGCGTGCTGACGGTGAAGGCGCTCGGCACGACGACCACGTGCACGCCGACGAAGTCCGCGGTGTCCCTGACGCTCGACACCTCTGCCCAGCCGGGTGGGGCGGCCGGGGGGAGCGGCTCCGCCGGGGGCAGCGCTTCCGGTTCCGGAGGGAGCGCCTCTGGTTCCGGGGGTGGGCTCGCTGACACCGGTAGTGATGACGGTGGGGGGTTGCGGGCGCTCGGGTTTGTGGCGGGGACGGCGGTGCTGCTCGGCGGAGCGGTGTTCACCTTTATGCCCCGTGGGCGGCGGGGGTGAGCTGAGTGGGTCGTCTGCGGGTCCGCTGTGGCCGGTCGCGCAGTTCCCCGCGCCCCTAAAAGACTGCGCAGTTCCCCGCCCCCCCAGATACCTGGGC